>NZ_LYTM01000057.1:0-255780 GCF_001672445.1 Mesorhizobium sp. WSM3873
CGGGCAACATTGGGGGTGACATCGAGATCGCATTTGGGATCCGGCTCGCGATAATTCGCGCTCGGCGGCACAACACCCTCTTGGATCGCCATCACACAGGCGATCATTTCGAGCGCGCTCGCTCCCCCGAGGCAGTGGCCGTGTGTGGACTTGGTGGAGGAGACGGACAGCGAGTTAGCATGGTCACCGAAGACGCGCCTGATCGCCGCCGTTTCGATTTCGTCGTTGGCCTTGGTGCCGGTGCCGTGCGCGTTTAGGTACTCCACATCCTCGGCATTCAGCCCGGCATCGGCAAGGCAGGCGCGCATCGCCGCTTCCGGTCCATGGACAGCCGGCGCGGCGATGTGGAAGGCATCGGCGGAAAGACCGATGCCTGCGATCTCGGCAAGGATCGTGGCGCCGCGCGCCGTGGCATGCTCATAGCTTTCCAGCACGGCCATGCCCGCACCCTCGCCCAGCACCAGGCCCCTCCTGTCGGCGGAGAAGGGCCGGCAAGTATCCGGAGCGAGGACGCGCATGGCGTCCCATGCCTTCAGCACAAAGAATACGAAGGGCGCGTCGGTGCCTCCGGCAAGCATCACGTCAGCCCGCCCGTACCTGATCTGGTCGACGGCCGAGGCGATCGCATGGTTGGCCGAGGCGCAGGCGGAGGTGGCGGCGAAGACCGGCCCGCGCAGGCCGAGGCTCATGCTGACATGGCAGGCAGCCGCGCTCGGCATCCCCTTTACCCCAGTCAAGAGATCCACGCGCGCCGCGCCGCCCAGAAGAAGGGCGCGGTAGGCCTTTTCACTCGCTTCCCAGCCACCGAAGCCGACGCCCACTGTGGCGCCGAAGCGATGAGCATTTCCTTCATCGCAGGAAAGTCCGGCCTGGCGCATGGCTTCCTGCGCCGCAAGCACGGCAAGCAGGCTGCAGCGGGCCATGGAGACGAGTTGCCTGGGGTCAATGTCGTGCTCAGGCAATGCTTTGATCTCGGCGCCGATTATGCCCTCCAGACCATGAAGTTCTGAATTGACAATCGGGCCGATGGCCGAGCGGCCTTCGCGCATGCCTGTCCAAATCGAGGCGGCATCGGTGCCTAGTCCGCACAGCCCGCCTATACCGGTGATGACAACGCGTCTGTCCATCAAGCGGCCTTGGCAAGCAAGCCGCGGATAGCTTCCACGATGCCGCCGACATTCTGGACACCCGACCAAGCCTCGGCCGAGTTCATTTCGATCTTGATGCCATAGGCCTGCTCCAGGTCCCAGAGCACGTCCGCTAACCCCAGTGAATCGATGCCGAGACCAGTCAGTTCCGTCGTAGTCGTTATTTCGCCGACGGATAGCTTGGGCCCCTCACCATTCTCTGACTCGACGCGTTTCTTTATTATGGCAATGATTTCCGTCGTGAGTTGATCACTCATTTCCGTTCCTTTCCATTTCAGCTATTTTGACGTGGGCGCGGCGCCATGCCTCTGCCAGCTGCGTCGCGAAAATCGTCCCTGACTTTGTGCCACTCACGAGCACCAATTGATTATAGAGTTTGGTCTGCGGCGTAGGGGTCGATGACGGAGAGCGTTGCCGCCACCCGATTTAGCGCCGGCACACCGAGCATCTCGGATGTGCAAAGTGGACCGTCGTCAAACGGCTCGGCCGCCTTTTACCGGGTTTGGGTGAAGACCCTAGTCAGTCCTAGTTCTCCGGAAGAAGTCGGAGAGGAAACGGTCGGCCAGCTACAACTCATTTCCCAGCACAACTTCCGTCGCACGTCTGAGCTCATGGATAGATTTTCCTTTCCGGCTCTTTTTTGCAGTCGTCACACGATAGTGGTAGCGGGTGATCAGTGTGTGTAAGGTGCTGTCGTCAGATGCGAGATTCCGGAGGATTGATAAAATCGTTTGTTTCGATGAGACGCATCTACGCCGTGGATACATTTCAGCGATCTGCCCTCTGGTTGGAGACAATGCTACAGACGCATACCGCATGGGCACTCCAGGCAAAAGCTCGGCACGTCTCGGGCGCTGCTACATGCTCGGCGCCTCACACTCGCTCTCCGATTTCGACGAAGCGCTGGCGGATAGCGCAAGGCCCAAAGGTCACCGATCCGCAGGGCGGGTTCATGCTGTGAGTCCGGCTTGCGAACACCATCGATCCTGTCGCTGTCTCAGACCTGCATCGCCAGGACATCGTGATCGCTGAAGGAAGATGTTCAGCGCTATCGGCGAGAAAGAGTTGCGACAAGCCGAAATTCCGACCGGCCAATCCCGCAGGCTGGAATTCGAAAACGGAGCCACGAAGATCGGGGACTTTGCCTTCTGTCGAACTCTGTCGGCGGCCCGCTTCACTTTCAGCGTCGAAAGAGGCCGCTGCCTAGCCTCAGGCACCTCCGCAAGTACTCGGCAGCGCCGCCAGATAGGGCCAACCCGTCGAACCGAAGATCCGCAGGCGCATTTCCCGCCCAGGCGAGACTAGACGCCTCTCTTGTTTCCCCAGAGCATAACGTGCAGCTGCGGCAACACGCGCGCTTCGAACCACCTGTCGCGTGTCACCTTTTCCACAAGCCACTCCATGCGTTTGATTATTCCGTCCAGGTCGACAGGTGCGTCTTCATTGCCAGGGCGCGGTGGCGTGTGATTGCCGGGCTGCAGATAGACCGGAAGGCGCGGAAATCGCGCGGCGGCGTCTTTGGCGTAGGCGTAGTCACTCTCGTCGAAAACAACGAGCTTGAGCACGATTTGCGGCTTCTCCTGCGCCGCTTCTATGCACGCCTCGAATGCGGCCCAATCCGTCCTCATCTCGCTTGACGGCGGCTTTGGGCTGAGAACCAGCACGTCAAGATCCGCAAACCAGTCCCTGGCCACCGAACCTTGCGTTTCCAGCGCAAAACGGTAGCCTTCACCATGGCCAAGCTTGAGCAGTGCACCGAACGGCTGAATGGCCGGATTGCCGCCCGACAGCGACACCATCACTGGCCGGCCATCGGAGAGCCCAACGACGCTTTGCCATACCGTATCGATTGGCATCATCTCCCATTTGTGACGGAATTGGTTATCCACCGCATGGAGGCTGTCGCACCAGGAACACCGGTAGTCACACCCGCCGGTTCTGATGAAGACTGTAGGCAAACCAATTAGCACTCCCTCGCCCTGCACCGTGGGCCCAAATATCTCGCTCACACGGATTGCGGGGCGCGTGTCCCTCACGGCCGGTATTCCGCCCAGGTTTTCGGGGTTTCGCTCACCCGCACGGCCGTGGTTTCCGGCAGACGTGCCTTGCACCATTCGTAGAAATGTCTGGCCAAGTATTCCGCCGTGACTTGCTCATGTTCCAACACTTCGTTGAGGTGCCTATGGTCGAGGCCCTCGTCGATATAGCGTTTGAGCGGCGCCAGATCGTGATAGTCACGCACGAAGCCGTGCGCGTCCAGGTCCTTCGCCGAAAGCTCCACTTCGACGATGTAGTTATGCCCGTGCAGGCGCGCACACTGATGATCGGGTGGCAAGGAGGTGAGCTGGTGCGAGGCCGAGAAGTGGAACTCCTTGGTAATGCGGAACATCAGGCGCTCCTCCTCCGCAGCGCCTCGAGCCAGAAGTCGGCGTCTTCGTAGTCGGTTGGATCAGCATGCCCCGCGAGATGAAACGCCTCGCGCCGCTCCACGCACGTCCCGCACCGTCCGCAGTGACGCTCGCCGCCCTTGTAACACGACCAGGTCTCCGCAAATGGGGTTCCGAGTCTTGCTCCATCCGCGACGATGTCACCCTTCGTAAGGTTGACGTAAGGGGTATGAAGGCGAATCTGCGCGAAGCCGTCGAGCGCGCGGTCTTGCATCACCTGGAAAGCTTCGATGAAGGCCGGACGGCAATCTGGATAGATGAAATGGTCCCCACCATGTACGGCCATCGCCACCGCTTCGGCCTTGTGCGCGGCGGCAAGACCGAAGGCGATTGCCAACATGATGGCGTTCCGGTTCGGCACCACCGTGATCCTCATGGTGTCTTCGGCGTAGTGTCCGTCCGGCACGTCGACATAATCGGTCAGCGCTGAACCGGAAAGGCCGCCCCCGATTTCGGGGATGTTGATGATCTGGTGCATAGTGTTCAGTCGCTCCGCGCACAGAGCGGCGAAGCTCAATTCTTTCCTGTGCCGTTGGCCGTAATCGAAAGACAGGAGGCCGGCGAGTTCGTGCTCCGCTGCCACGCTGTGAGCAAGGGCAACGGAGTCCAATCCGCCGGAGCAGATGACGAGAGTCTTCATTTTGGTATCCTTGTTTTGACCGGGTAAGGCTGCGACCGGAGATTTCTCTGCGCTCCTCCTACCTGAGCGAGTCAGCGTTGTGAACCCTTTGGGAGTCTTATGCGCTGACGTGTCGTGGTGCAGAAGGTATGCATCTGTGGGTTTTTGCATCCACCTGGGCGTCCGAGCAACTGGCATCCAGGATCTGTAGCGCGCGGATGTGTCACGGCCAGGGAGAGCGCGACGATCACGTTCCGGCGCACGGCCGCTTCCCAGTGAACTTCTTCATCTTGCAGGGATTGGCGCGAAAGTGTTCCGCCGATGCGACTGCTTGGCGGTCAGAGCGCGAGAGCCGGAAAGCGCAATCGGCGCCTGCCCGAACTCTGCACAGAGACACGCCTCAACGCGCTTGCCGCCGTTTTAGAGCGGCTCGTTGATTATCGAACTTGGAGGTCGAGTGCTCGCGCAGCTCCACGGGCAAGGCGGGCGCTTCGGTGAAAGCGCCAATGCCGTTGCCGCCCCGTCGTCTAAAATCGACGTATCAGCGATGATAACTTGGATGATGCGGTTGCCGGTGATTCCGTTCTTTGATCATCCTGTCGGCAGCGGAACACCAATTCAGTTGATTCGTCCGCGACCTGCTCCCCGATAGACCCAACGGGCAACGAGCCTTCCCCCTGATCAGGCCGCGTCCAATATGTCCGCCTCAAGAATTCCCACGGGCAGGGACAGCGATTTCGCGATCCGATCTCGATAACCCTTGTTGTATCTCAGACCGGACTCAATGTTCAGAATTTCCTCAGCGGCTAACCCGCAGGCCACCGCCAGGTCGTCGACGGAGTATCCAAGGTGCTCACGATATGCACGGATGATGTGGGTTCCCTCCAACATAGCCTTCAAGACTGGCTCGGGAATGCGCGAATCTTTCATATACCACCTCGAAGGAGAGCAAAGGCGCCTGACAGCACGGGAGAGTTCCCCGCGAGTTGGCGCTCGTAGCAAGTCGAATAAATGGACATTGACCGGTTCGGTCTCGTCCATGGGCAACCTGACTGGCGGCCGGACCGCTATATGGCGGTTCAACTGCTTCTGATCAAGTCCGAAGAACCTGCCTGTCCAAGATGGCCATCGATGCGGCTGAGCAGCTCAGCAATCTCGCCCACTTGTGCGAGCGGTAGATGCGTAACCCTGTGGCCTGTTGTCATCTCTCCAGTTGTTGGATCATTTGGATTGTAGGCGCTGATAGAAATTCCTGGAATACTCGACCGAAACCAGCTGCTTCGGCTTGATGCCTCTTCCCAGGATCGCCTTGGTGATGACGCCGGTTCCTGCATCGAGCTCAAGAACTGGCATCCTGGACGCCGCGTTAATGACACTTGCCATACGGCGTGCGGCATGAGCAGACGTTGGCATGAGCGCGCCCACTCTTCTTTTAACCTTTTTCCAGCCTCTGAAGAATTGAACCTCTTCTTCGAATTTCCTGCCGAGGCGCTGCTTCAACTGAAACACACGTCTCATCGGCTCCCTCTCCTCATCCACAAGCCACCACCGGTCAGTCCAAGTCGACCAAGGCTCTCCCAATCAGATTGCCTTCAGATATGACTAACTTTCTCTGGGCAGCCTGCCTGAGACGCTCCAGCATGCCGCCGCTCCGCTGAACACGGGGCTGCGCGGCGGACACGCGAACGTGACTGCTGAAGCAACCACGACCAGCTATTGGCCGCGGGTGGACATCACTGCGAGCTCTACGATCTCAACTACGCCTCGTTCGACGACATTCGCGACGAGTTGCTGGGTGCCTGTCCACCCTGGCTCCCAGACCTGACGTGTTGCCGGCTATCTGTGGTGCTGTCTGTGATGGACGCATGTTAAGGAGCGCTGCCGCACCGGGGTTAGCCAACTCGAGCCATAATTGCGGATTGAATCGCGGTTGCGGTATATAGGGAAGCATCTAACGACAGATTCCCAAACGCCGGTTGACAAAGGAGGTAGTTTGCACCTGCCGCTTCCAGCTGATCAAGAAGAGCTTGTCCCGCAGAAGCTGCCGTTCCTACTACGCACAGTTCCTTCTCGATTGCTGCATCGAAGGTCAGCGGCAGGTTTGGTGGAGTGGGCATGCCATTGAGATCGTAAAGGAATTTAAAGCTCTTGAGCCACCGTTCGTAAGCTGGTGCGGCGAGTGAACGTGCATCTGTTTCAGAACGCCCAATCACGACCATTCGGAGCAATCCAAGAAATGGCGCTTGGTCGTCCGCCTCACCGGTGTGCGCTCGACCGGCGCGGAAGGCATCAGTGATTGTGCGAACAGAAGAGGAAGGTCCCACGCACGCGATGTTCACGCCATTCGCAGCGGCCCAGGCTGCTGACTCCGGTCGATTCGTGGCGATCCAAGTCGGCGGATGTGGACGCTGATGAGTTCTTAGCGTCAACGGAACGCTGTTCAACTCAAAATGGCGGCCTTGATAGGATAGCGTGCCGCCTTTCAGCGCATTGATAAGAATTTCGCTGGCTTCCGCATAGTGGTCTGGCGCCGCGTCCGAGCCAATCCCAAAGTAGCCCAATTCAATCGGGAGCGAGCCGCGACCTATCCCAAGTTCGAGCCTGCCACCGCTCAATTGGTCCAGCATACAGATCTCTTCGAACGCGCGTAGCGGATGATAGAGGGCAAGCAGCATTACCAACGGGCCGACACGAAGGCGCCGGGTTCGCTGGGCTACGCTCGACAAGAACAGATTCGGTGATGGACCTCTCCCATGTGGGGTACAGTGGTGCTCTGCGAGATGATATGCATAGAACCCAAGGTGATCGCACGCTTCCGCTAACATCAGGCGATCTTCGTACTGTCGGGCGATATCGAGGCCGTCCTCGTCCAGATGATCGAAAATGCCGACAGCCAGGTCTGAAGGAAAGGCCTTATCCATGATATTGTCTCCAACTTTCGACGCAAAAAGTCCAATTGCTCGCGTATTCAAGCAATTCAAGAACCTATCGGTTGTGTAATTGTGCGTATTGTCGCCTGCGCAATGCTATACGCAGATCCTTATGCTATCTAACGCGCCGATCTTGACATATTAACTATTCTACTAATAGGTCTAGCGGCACAAAGAAATGCATCCATCTGCTCTTTTGTACCGATGCTGACGCGGATGTCATTTTCCAAACCTTTATCGGGAAAGACGGCAACAAGTATTTTTTTCCTTGCAAAGGCTGATTGCCACCATGAGCCGTCCTGTCCCGTTGGCACGCGGGCTAGCAAGAAGTTGGCGTGAGAAGGGATTACGGAAAATCCAAGTTGCGACAGCGCGCGCGTCACTCGCTGTCGTTCTTGCTTGATGTGTCTGTGGTTGTCTAGATAGGCGGCGCGGTGCGCAAGGACGCTGATACCAACCGCATGCCCGACCACATTCATGTTGAAGACGTTCTGGATGTTGCGTAGCCTGCCAATAACTTCAGGGTGACCGAAACCGAAACCGACGCGAATGCCGGCGGCAGCATAGCTTTTGGAAAATGTTCTTAAGACCAGAAGGTTCGAATAGCGATTGATGAGGCATAGAGCATTCTCGGGTGCAAAGTCGACGTAGGCCTCATCCAGCACGATCAAGCGGTCCGATTTCGCTACCAGGCATTCGATATCGGCCACCGGAACGAACGTTCCGGTCGGATTGTTCGGATTGGCCAACAGAATGAACTTGGCGTCCTTTGCAGGACCGAGGAGCAATTGCTCGATAGGCAAGGAATGGTCTTCACTAAATTCGATTTCGACAAATTGAGCACCCTGCAAAGTGGCAAGTTTGCGGTTGAGCGAAAAACCTGGCGACATCATCGCCACGCTATCCCCCGGGGCAAGGAAAGCTCTGTAGACAAGTCCAAGCAGTTCAGATGATCCGTTGCCGGCGATTACCTGATCCATGGAGACATGGTAGGCATCGGCGGCTGCTTGCCTCAGGCTAATGTTATCGTCTTCCGGATACAAATACTGACTTTCGAAAGCTGAAATCGCACTTTTCATTATGATTTCCGGAAGCGGGAATGGGTTCTCATTCTTGTTTAGTTTTACCCAACTTGAATCTGGTGCTGGCCCATCGGATGGCAGAGCATCTAACTGTCTCGCCACTTGCGAAAGAGACGAAAGCACACTCTGAAGTTTTGCATCGGCCATGTTTTTCTCCGTTTCAGTCGTAGAGGGAATCCGGATGAGCTGATGGTCTAGAGCACATGGCCGACCGACGGTGCGTTCACACCGCCTTTGTCAGCACATTGATCTCGTGAGGTGGGGCGGCCTGTCCTCCCGGGTCGAATTGGCCCGACGCTCCGCATCCACTCGTCACCGCGCCAAGGCTGCGCCAAGCCACCAAAGCTTGATTTGTCCCTGATATTTTTGCCTCGGTCGTCCTTTCACGGACGCTTGATTTGATGCGGTATTTCCTCAGCGTGTATCCAATCTGGCGCGGCGTCAGTCCAAGCAGGCTCCGCCTTTGCCTGCACCGAGCCACAACTCTCCAGGGCCGCGATGACACGCTCGCGATTTGACATACTCGCACCTTTAAAGAGGCTGTGCTGGCAGGCGCCAGCAGTGCCTGATCGCTGACGACGGACGGGACCGTAGCGGCCGCCCAAGGAGCAGCATCATTCGGCTGCGTGGCCGGCCTGGCTGGCATCATCGGCCCCAGTTGCAGCACCATTTTGCCCGGTCCGCTCTTCCACGGCGCCGCGGAAGAAACACTGTCCGTGGCAGCAGTCAAAGTCGTTTCTGCCGATTGACGCTCCCGCTGCCTGGAACAGGCGATGCAGCTTCACTATCTGCCCAACCAGATTGGCGATTGTGGTAGGGAGGCGGAGGTCGTAGTCGAGGAGGGAACCTGATTTATTGTCCAGGATGCGGTCGATGGTCAGCGTGCCCACGACGTTCGCATCGACGCGAATGGGTACGCCGATGAACGACACTTTCATGTTGTCGGACGCCCCGAGCACGTCCTTGTCAGCGGCGTTGAACGCCGGATCCACCGTTTGGTTGCGGATTTTGAGGTTGTCACCCGGTCGGGGGGAAGCGCGAAAAACGCCATGGCCGTAAGTCGGGGCGCCGCGATGTCGTCGAGTGCACGGCGGGGCGATATCTGGCGCATGGGCTTCCTTTCATGAATCGCGACCATCGACTGACTTTTGCCCGCCGCAACCGCACGTTGATTCACGAGACCGGAATGGGGCGGGAGAGTCAATCGAGCTTTCTTTCATTCGCGAAAGGAAAATCGGCGCTCATGATAGAATTCCATCAGTTTCATGCATCTCCGGTGGATGATATCGAACGGCGAATGTCTGCCCCGGCGTCTCCGCGTTCCGATGCTGATGGCCGAGGACATCAGCGCAATCAGCTCCTGGCAAAGCTGGCGCAGTGGCGTGGCGACCGCCATCGCGCCATGTCATCTGCGAGCCGCGACTCCGGCGTGGTTTCATTCACAATCCCGACGAGGTCTTGACCTTTGCCCTCCTCGCGGAGCGCCTGATGGCCCCCTGCCCCGCGGACCATATAGAAGCGCGCGAGATCCAGGCTGCCGTCCATGAGATTCCAGCGTGGTCTCGTATGTGATCTGCCGCTTCCCGAGGTTCACGAGCGTATCAAGCACCTGGAAACTCGGCGCGTCGTCACGGAAAGGAGCGAAAGCCGATTTCGCGGTGCTCGTACCCTTGGAAGCGGTGGCTGCCGACGAGCTCGCGCCGATCCCCATCGGCTCAAACCAGCCCCCGCTTAAGGGTCAGTGCCGGATCGAACCACCTTGCATCGCGCTAGAAGGAAATCAGGCGCGACGCCCGCAAAGCAAAAACGGCGGGCATTAGAAGCAGCTGATCCGCTTCACTCCAACGACGACGGGATCCGGCCCGGTCAAAATGCTTTGGCCAATTTGCGGCGGGCTTGATCAGTTGAGAAGATCCATTTGATGCGGCCGCCGTGTTAGTTCGCAGGCCGCGACCTAGGTTTGAGGGAGGCGCGAGCTGGAGCATTGGTCAGGCTGAGAGGTGCTATGCCGACAGGCCGAGAACCGGTTGCCATAACACCGGTCCGTTCAGACGTCCCTTCCAGCGGATGCGCAAGAGGCTGGCGTGGGAAATCTCGAGAAATCCGGCGACGGCCTCTGTGTTGCCGACCGGCTTCGGCTGTCCGATGCGCGACAACGGCCACGTTGCGAGACGCAGGATCCGTTCCATGCGCGTATCGGTAACTGTCACAATCCGAGTGAGATTGTTCGCCAAGCCAAATTCGATCATGCCGGCGAAGAGCTCGTAGGTCGCTTGCGCCAGTCCACCAGCCTTAGGCGCCGATGGAGGCAGATCGAGTGCGAAACGACTGCTCTCCCAAATGTCGGCACTCGCGGGCGCGGCACTCTCACCCAGCAGCATCGGAAAGCTGTCGCGCAACATTGTCGGACCGGTAGTCGGCAGAAGACGGACGCAACCGCAAATTCGCCAGTCGGATCCCTTGAGAAGCAGATAGATGGGGTTCAGGCTGTCAAATGCGTCTGTTTCCATCTCGCTCTCGGTCTGGACTTCCCAATCCAGCCTTTCCTTGAAGACCCGATGCCTCAGCCCGTGCATTTCCTTGAGCTCGTTCGGAAACTCGCCGTAGAGTTCAGGTGTTATCAGCTGCATCATTTGTCGCCTCCGCGCAGGATGTGTTCCCGCCATCGAAGAGCAAAGCCGACATTGATGCAGCCTGTAGACCTTTACAGCTATCCGAAGAAGTCAGGCTCTCCACTGACGGGAAGCAGTCAGCCGCGCCACGCCCTGGTTGATGGTTCGCACGCCAAGCTTTGCCTTGGCGTTTTCCAGATGGAACGTCACGGTGCGTTTAGAGACGCCGAGGATCTGGCTGATATCCCAGGCCGACTTACCGCGCGCCGCCCATTTCAGCGATTCAAACTCCCGCGGCGTCAGCGTTATGCCATCCACCACGCGGTCTTCGGCTAGCCTACGCCGGGCATGTGTATGAAAGCTGATTGCGACCAGCTGCAATGCCTTTTCGTAACGTGTGAGTGACCTCAAAAGAGGCGGACGGGACTGGTCGGAAGCGAAGGTCAGCGCCGCAAACCGGCCGCGATGGTCATGCAGCGACATGGTCAATCCGCCGCGGATCCCAAAGTGAGCTGCTTTTTCCAGAATTTCTTGCTGCGAGGGCGGCAGACACCGGTGGGGTCGTTCCACGCCCCAATCAAAAGTATCCCAGCCTTGCAGCCCGCGAAGAATCACCGGATCGTGGCTGTGGTAGCGCAGTTGGAGATAGTGCGATGTCCAGGATGAAGGATAATTTGAAATCAATTGCGGCGTCTGGCCGGAGGCGGACGGGTAGCTGAAATAGGCGAAGAGCGGAAAATCGAATCCGGCTGCGGCGGACGCCATTGCCTCATGGAGATCGTCAGCATCGACACTTGCAGAGAGTTGCTCGACGAAGTTTTCAAACACTCGATACATCTGCCTTTTGCGCAACCTCCTCAAATGTTGCTCGATGACAGGCGGAGACCTGGCTCTAAACGACCCCGCACCGACGCGACGACTTCGCTATAATCGCCGGCATTACTTTGCTGTTTCCGGTTGAAGCAAACACCACTAACCTGGCCACTTGCCAACCGGGGATGTTGAGACGTTGTCGATGAGCCGTGTGTTGCCGAGCCAAGCCGCGACAAGCAAACGTCCCGGTCGGTCAAGCCTTTCTAGTGGCTGTAGGTCCGTTTCTGCGCGGAGTTCCAGGTACTCGACCTCGCGATAGCCCGCCGCCAGAATTGCTGCACGCCCTTCATCAAGCATGGGCAGGACAGGAGCGCCGCGCGCAAGCCGCTCAGCCGTATCGAGCAAGACCGAAGCCAGCTTTGGGGCGATGGCGCGTTCTGCTGGCGAGAGCCGGCCGTTACGCGACGATAGCGCAAGACCATCGGGTTCGCGGACTGTTGGACATGTGATCACGGCGATTGGAATATCGAGGTCCCGGACCATGCGCCTGACGAGCTGAAGCTGCTGGAAGTCCTTTTCGCCAAAGCAGGCGAAGTCAGCGCCGGTCTGCAGGAAGAGCTTGGCCACGACCGTCGCCACGCCATCGAAATGGCCGGGCCGGAAGGCGCCGCACAGGTCCTCACCGAGAGTGGACACCGAAACGGTCGTTGCAAAGCCCGCTGGATACATCTCGTCTGCATCGGGCACATAGAGCAAATGTGCGCCTGTCGGCACGAGCTTGGCAGCATCTTCGTTTTCCGTCCGGGGATAGGCGGCAAGGTCGGCGGCACTGTTGAACTGCTTAGGATTGACGAACAGCGTCACGACCGCCCGCTCAGCCTTTTGAAGCGCGGCACGCACGAGGCTCAGATGGCCTTCATGCAAGGCCCCCATGGTCGGCACAACGGCGACACGGGCGCCTGAGCGACGCCATCCCGCGGCAACAGCGCGGAGCTCGGCAACGGTTCGAACGATCGGCACGCTCATGTGACGTCTCCGGCCTTCGTCTCGTCGGCGTAGAGATGTTCGGCCGCCGGAAAGCGCCGTTCCCTCACGTCGGCGGCATAAGCCGCGATCGCCGCATCGGCCTGGTCGCCTAGTTCGGCGTAGCGCTTGACGAATTTCGGCCGGAAAGAGGTAAAGAGGCCGAGCATGTCGTCGCTCACCAGAATCTGGCCGTCGCAGGCTGGCGAGGCGCCGATGCCGATGGTGGGGATGGCGATTTCGGCGCTAATGCGGCGTGCGAGCGGCTCGGGGACTTTCTCCAACACCACTGAGAAAGCGCCGGCCTCCGTGACCGCAGCAGCGTCGCGCCTGATCCGCTCGGCATCGTCTCCCCGCCCCTGGACACGGTAGCCGCCGAAAATGTTGACTGCCTGCGGCGTCAAGCCGACATGGGCCATTACAGGCACGCCGCGGGCGGCGAGAAAGCGAATCGTATCGGCCATGGTCTGGCCGCCCTCGAGCTTCACCGCCGCACATCCGGTCTCTGCGATAAGGCGGGCTGCGTTGCGCAAGGCCTGCTGCGGCCCCTCTTCGTAGGAACCAAACGGCAGGTCGACGACCATCAGCGCCTGTTGCAGGCCGCGGCGCACGGCTTGGCCGTGCATGATCATCATCTCGAGGCTTACCCCCAGCGTCGAGGACAGCCCGTGCATTATCATGCCGACGCTGTCCCCGACGAGAACAATGTCGCAGTGTCGATCGGCCATCCTGGCGACCGGGGTTGTATAGGCAGTGAGGCAGACGAGTGGGGCCTGGCCTTTCCGCGAGCGGATATCCGGTGGCGTAATTGCCTTCGCCTCACCTGTCGCGCTCAATCCAGGCCTCCTTCCGTTGCGTCACCAACCGCCAGAGTCGCGTTTGGCATACTTTTGTGCAAGTGCGAAGAGATAAAAATTGCCGTCCAGCTGTGCGGTGTTGACGTGCGGGCAGTCACGCTTAAACTAAATCGATTAGAGCTCGCCGAGCTGGGGGCCGACCACGTTCGCGAATATGGAAGATCAACGAACACGAACCGGGAAAGACAGAGCCGACGATAGGGCCGACGAAGCCAAAGTGGACCTGATCGCGGTGGTCGTTGCCGTAAATCACGGCGAGCCCTGTCTTCTCACAATCGGTCAGGCGGACACCTTGCCCTCCGGACCATTTGCGCTCGAGCACCGATCGCCGCAATCCGGTTTGCGGGGGTGGGTCGAACAGCAAACCGGCCATCCCCTTGGGTACATCGAGCAACTCTACACGTTCGCCGATCGGGACCGTGTCGGCCCCGAGCGCCAGCAGCGCGTCATCTCGATCAGCTATCTCGCACTCACCCGGAAGGAACAGGCAACGGCCTCATCCACCTGCGGCTGGCAAAGCTGGTACGAATATTTTCCATGGGAGGACCACCGCTCCGGAACGCCGTCGGTGGGCCTGGATATTCTGCGAGCGCGCTTGATTGAATGGACAGACGGCGCCCGCGATCCGGCCAGGCAGCGCGAACGCCGGCATAGGGTGGCGATCGCCTTCGGCTTTGACGACCGCCATTGGAACGAGGAGCTCACGCTCCAACGCTATGAGTTGCTCTACGAAGCAGGATTGGTCGAAGAGGCCAGCGGCGGGAAAGCTGCGCCTCCGCCTGCGGCCGTCTCAGGCAAGGCGATGGTTGCTGACCATCGCCGCATCCTGGCGACAGGCGTTACGCGGCTGCGCTCCAAGATCAAATACCGGCCGGTCGTTTTCGAACTCATGAGACCGACTTTCACGCTGCTCCAGCTGCAGCGAACCGTGGAAGCATTGGCTGGCAGACTGATCGACAAGCCGAACTTCCGCAGGCTTGTTGAGCAGCAAGAGCTGGTCGAAGAGACTGGCGACACTTCAGTCGACACGGGTGGGCGGCCTGCAAAGCTCTATCGCTTCCGCCGTGCCGTGCTCGATGAAAGGGCTTTCGCCGGGACAAAATTGCCAATGTCTCGGGCTTGACATACCTTATAGTCAAGGTAGAAATATTCCCCTTATTGTCAGATCGAATATAATCGGAGGCGCTGATGACTGGGGCGTTACCTACGGCCGCGTCCCTATATGAGCGCGTCCGGCGGGTGATCCCGCCAGTCGCATGGTCGGCTCTGGCGGTCGAGCGCATGCTTTGGATATGAGCTGCGACATTCACGACACCGGCGGGGCACCGATCATCATAGGCGCTGGCGTGGCAGGCCTGATGACGGCGCTTCACTTGGCGCCGGAGCCGGTCGTGCTTTTGTCCAATGCGCCGCTCGGAACCGGAGCCTGCAGTGCGCTCGCCCAAGGCGGCCTAGCGGCAAGTCTCGGCGGCGAGGACGGCCCTGAACTTCATCTTTGCGACACACTTGGAGCCGGTGATGGGCTCTGCGACGAGGCGACGGTGCGGCGAGTTGTCCGAGCTGCGCCCAAAGCGATCAAGGCCCTCGAAGACTTCGGCGTCGCCTTCGACCGCTACTCTGACGGGCAGTTGCGGCTCGGGCTCGAGGCGGCGCACTCTCATCGGCGGATCGTTCATGCTGACGGGGACGCCACGGGTCGCGAGCTGGTCCGCGCGCTCATCGCCGCGGTGCGGTGCACAGCCTCGATCACCGTCCTGGAAAATTTGGAGGCTCGCCGGCTCGTCGTGGAAAACGGGGCAATCATCGCCGTGCTCGCAATGTCGCGCACCGGCACGATCGTCTTGCCCACACGCCGGGCGGTGCTGGCAACCGGCGGCATCGGCGGCCTGTTTTGCGATACCACGAATCCGCCTGGCTCATGCGGGCACGGGCTGGCACTCGCCGCCTGGGCCGGGGCGGAGTTCGCCGACTTGGAATTCGTGCAGTTCCACCCGACCGCGCTCGAGGGTCCGCGCCGACCGATGCCGCTAGTGAGCGAGGCGGTTCGCGGCGAAGGCGCAGTGCTCATCGACGAAGCAGGAGAACGCTTCCTGGCTGAAACGCCGGGCGGCGAGCTTGCACCTCGCGACGTGGTCGCGCGTGCGGTGTGGCAGCAGATAACTGGCGGGCACCGCGTGTTCCTGGACGCCCGGCAATGCCTAGGCCCGAGATTTGGCAGTCGCTTTCCGGCCATAGCCCGTTTGTGCCGCGAGGCAGACGTCGATCCCTCCGTCGATCCGATCCCAGTACGCCCGGCAGCCCATTATCACATGGGCGGCGTTGCTGTTGACGCGGCCGGCCGCAGCTCCGTCGAGGGATTGTGGGCATGCGGCGAGGTCGCATGCACCGGCCTGCACGGCGCTAACCGCCTCGCCAGCAATTCGCTCACCGAAGCTGTGGTCACCGCGAGCTGGGTTGCTGAAAGCGTTGCCGGCACATCTCACGCCAAACGGCGGCGCGTATGTTCCACGTTTGTGCCTGCGCGGCCAGATCCTTCCTGCATCCGCCCGATCGTCTCCACCGCACTGGGCATCATTCGGGACGGCGACTCCCTGCGCGAGGCGGTAGCGAACTTACTGCCGATCGCGGCTGGCAACGAGGCCGCATCCGAACCGGCGTTGGTCGCGCTCATGATCGCCATGGCGGCGGTGAGGCGCCAAGAGAGCCGTGGTTCGCACTTCCGCACTGATTTCCCCTGGCGCGATGCAGAGGCGTGCCCCGCCCGGCTGACACTGCGCGGCGCAATGCAGGGCGCGCTCGCACTTGGGTGGCAGGCACGGACACGGAGCACCTGACATGAAACCATTCGCACCCCTTCCCTCGACCGTTATTGAACCGATCGTGCGCGGTGCCCTGCTGGAAGACCTGGGCAGATGCGGCGACCTGACCAGCGATGCGGTGATCCCGGACGATTGCACGGCCACTTTGATGCTCAAGTCGCGTGAGACGGGAATCGTCGCCGGCCTCGATCTGGTTGCGTTCGCCCTGCTTCTCGTCGAGCCTGCGATCCAAATGCAAATCTGGCGCCCCGACGGCAGCGATATCGCGGCCGGCGAGATCATCGCCAAGGTGTGCGGACCGGCGCGTGGCCTGCTCACGGCCGAGCGCACCGCGCTTAACTTCCTTTGCCGCCTGAGCGGCATAGCGACGGCCACAGCCGCTATGGTCGAGGCTGTGCGTGGCCATAAGGCAAAGATCGTATGCACAAGAAAAACGACGCCCGGTTTGCGCGCCCTTGAGAAATACGCCGTACGTGTCGGCGGCGGCGCCAATCACCGTTTCGGGCTCGATGACGCCGTGCTGATCAAGGACAACCACATCGCCATCGCCGGCGACATTCGCACGGCAATAGAGCGAGCGCGCGCCGCCGCGGGCCATATGGTGAAAATCGAGGTTGAGGTCGATACGCTGGAGCAGCTCGATATAGCGCTCGCGCTGGGAATCGACGCAGTGCTGCTCGACAATATGTCGGTCGAAGATCTTGCGCGCGCCGTGGCGACGGTCGATGGCCGCGTCATCACCGAGGCTTCCGGTCGGGTGACACCGATCACGGCCCCGGCAATCGCGGCGACCGGAGTAGATCTCATCTCCGTCGGATGGCTGACACACAGCGCGCCGATTCTCGACATCGGCCTCGATATGCCGGCCCACGGGCACGGCTGCAACCTGAACTGATGGAAACGAAAAAGGAAGGGCTAGCAGCCTCGGAGCTGCAGGCGCAGACAAGGTGCTGCAAGAGTCTGCGCCCCGTTGGGCCCGCGCGCATTGCGCTGATCGATGGCTCATGTGGGAACAGGCTCGCCGGCCGACAGACTGCGGCATGCGTTCGTGGACGAGAAACAAAGAATTTTTGACGATGACGATTGGAAAGAAGTGGGGATGAACAAAGCCCTGGAACCGATGGACGGAGTGCTGGCGCGATGGAACCGCAAAGATGCCGAGGCCATCTACGGCATGCCATTCAACGATCTGCTCTTCCTGGCCCAGACCATCCATCGGCAGAACTTCGATCGAAACCGTGTGCAGCTCAGCCGGCTGCTGAGCATCAAGACCGGCGGCTGTCCGGAGGATTGCGGCTATTGCAGCCAGTCTGCGCATCACGGAACTGGCCTGAGAGCGTCGAAGCTGATGGAGGTCGAACGTGTCATCGCCGAGGCGGCCAAGGCGCGTGAGGCCGGCGCCACGCGCTACTGCATGGGCGCTGCCTGGCGAAACCCCAAGCCGCGCGACATGGACGCTGTCGTGGCGATGGTCGAGGGGGTCAAGGCGCTCGGTATGGAGACCTGCATGACTCTCGGCATGCTCGATCTTGAGCAGGCCACCCGTCTAAAACAGGCAGGCCTCGACTACTACAACCACAACATCGACACCTCCGAGCGCCATTACGGTGGGGTCGTCTCGACCAGGACCTTCGCCGACCGGCTGGAAACGCTTGAGCATGTGCGCGAGGCCGGCATGAAGGTCTGCTGTGGAGGCATTGTGGGGATGGGAGAGGAAAAGGCCGACCGCATCGACATGCTGATCACGCTCGCAAATCTGCCTGAGCCGCCCGAAAGCGTGCCGATCAACATGCTGATTCCGATCGATGGCACGCCGCTCGGCCAGTCCGAACCCATCGATCCGATCGAGTTCGTCCGTACCATTGCGCTGGCCCGCATCTTGATGCCGAAGTCCTATGTAAGGCTCTCCGCCGGTCGCACCGGTATGACCGACGAGACGCAGGCGCTGTGCTTTTTTGCCGGCGCCAACTCGATCTTCGTCGGGGACACGCTGTTGACCGCGGACAATCCCGGCGAGGACAAGGACAGGCTTCTATTTCAGCGTCTTGGTATCGAGCCGATGGAACTCGGCACGCAATGAACGAGGCACTTCTTGCCCGGTATGACGCATCCTTGCGTGGACTGGCGCGCAAGGACCGGCTCCGGACGCTTGCACCGCGCGCCGGGCTCGACTTCTCGTCGAACGACTATCTCGGACTTGCCGCCTCCAAGAGACTTGGCGATGCAGTCGCAGGGGCGATCGGACGGGGCACGCCGGTTGGCGCCACCGGCTCGCGGCTGTTGCGCGGCAATGCACCGGAACACGAGGCACTGGAGGCGGACGCGGCAGCATTCTTCGGCGCCGAACGCGCACTGTTCTTCGGCAGCGGCTACATTGCCAACTTCGCCCTGCTGACGGCGTTGCCGCAGAAGGGCGACCTGCTGGTCCTCGACGAACTCGCCCATGCCAGCATGCATGAGGGGGCACAGGCCGGACGCGCCGAGTTCAAGCTGGCTGCGCACAACGACGTTGGTGCTGTCGAGGACGCGATCACACGCTGGCGCGCCGAAGGCGGCGTGGGGCGCGTCTGGATCGCGGTCGAAAGCCTCTACAGCATGGATGGCGATTGCGCGCCGATGGAAAGCCTCGTCGCGCTTGCCGATCGGCACGAGGCATTCATCGTCGTCGACGAGGCGCATGCCACCGGCGTCTGGGGACCGGATGGTCGGGGGCTGGCTGCCGCTTTCGAGGGCCGCGACAACATCGTCGCGCTCCACACTTGCGGTAAGGCGCTTGGCGCCTCCGGCGCGCTCGTCACCGGGCCTGGAGTGCTGTGCGATTATCTCGTCAATCGTTGCCGGCCATTCATCTATGGCACCGCGCCATCGCCGCTGATGGCGGTCGCGGCGCGCCAAGCGCTGGTGATCGTATCCGAGGAGCCGATGCGCCGCGCTCAGTTGCACGAACGCGTTGCTTTCGCCGGCGAGCAATTGGCCGAGCGCTGCGGCGTGACGCCCAGCGGCTCGCAGATCCAGCCGTTTGTCATCGGCGACGTCGCCCGCACGATGGCGGTAGCGGCAGCCTTGCAAGGGCGCGGTTTCGACATCCGCGGCATTCGTCCGCCGACCGTGGCCGAGGGAACATCGCGCCTGCGCATTTCACTGACGCTCAATGTCGGCGAGGCCGAAATTTCGGCCATGGTCGAGGCCCTCCTCGAGGTGTTGGCGACGGTATGACCAAGCGCCTCGTCGTCACCGGAACAGGCACCCGAATAGGCAAGACGGTGTTTTCGGCGGGAATCGCCGGCTTGCTCGATGGCTACTACTGGAAGCCGGTGCAATCAGGCCTCGACGAGGAGACTGACAGCGAGGTCGTTGCCCGGCTTGCCGGCTTGCCGTCGGGGCGCGTCCTGCCGGAGGCCTATCGCCTAAAAAGCCCGCTCTCGCCGCATCGCTCCGCCGAGATCGATGGTGTTGCCATCGAAGCGGCGGATCTTGCCTTTCCGGTTTTACCGACACCGCTCGTAATCGAAGGCGCCGGCGGGCTGATGGTGCCGCTCAATCGACAGACATTGTTCATTGATATATTCGCACAGTGGCGGCTGCCGGTCATACTGTGCGCCGGCACCGGGCTCGGCACGATCAACCACACCTTGCTCTCGATAGAAGCGCTGCGGGCCCGTTCCATCCCGCTCCTCGGCATCGCCTTCATCGGCGAAGAGGTGGCCGATACCCAAAGGACAATCGTGGAGTTGGGCGGCGTGCAACAGCTCGGCAGGCTGCCAGACCTCGATCCACTCACGGGTGAAACGCTGCGAGACGCGATGGTTGCCGGCTTCGACCTTGCCCTGATCGCCGAAGGCCAATGATGCCCCAGTCTCGAGTCTGGCATCCGTTCACCCAGCACGCGCTCGAGCCCGCGATCCCCGAAATCGTGCTGACGGAAGGCGCCTATCTCCACAAGGCCGACGGCGCGCGCATTCTGGATGCCATTTCCTCTTGGTGGGTCGTGACCCATGGCCACCGTCATCCTCGCATAATGAAGGCCATCGAGACGACTGCGGCGAGCCTCGACCAGATCATCTTCGCCGGCTTCACCCATGAGCCGGCCGAACGCCTGGCCAGGGCGCTTGCCGGCCTCGCACCGGCCGGCCTCGACCGGGTGTTCTATTCCGACAGCGGCTCGACCGCCGTCGAGGTCGCGCTGAAGATGGCACTCGGCTATTTCCGCAACATCGGCGCGCCGCGCTCGCGCATCGTCGTCATGGAGCACAGCTATCATGGCGACACGATCGGCACGATGAGCGTCGGCGCCCGCGGCGTCTTCAACGTCGCCTACGAGCCCTTGCTGTTCGAGGTCGACACCATCCCCTTCCCGGCCGCCGGTCGCGAGCAGGAAACGCTGGATCGGTTCGAGGCTGTGATCCGCGACCGGCCCACCGCCGCCCTAATCGTGGAGCCGCTGGTACTCGGCGCCGGCGGCATGCTGATGTATCCAGCCTGGGTTTTGGCCGAATTGAAGAGGATCGCCGAAGCCTCAGGCACACTCTTGATCGCCGATGAGGTGATGACCGGCTGGGGGCGCACCGGAACCATGTTCGCCTGCGAGCAGGCGTCCATCTCTCCTGATATCCTGTGCACCTCGAAGGGCTTGACGGGTGGTGTCATCCCGCTGGCCGCCACCCTCGCCACCGACGCCATCTTTCAGGCTCACTATTCGACGGACCGGAAGAAGACCTTCTTTCACTCGAGCTCCTACACCGCCAATCCGATCGCCTGCGCGGCAGCACTTGCCAATGTCGAGATCTGGCGTGACGAGCCGGTGGATCAACGGATCGCGGCCTTGAGGGTGAAGCAGGCCGTTGGGCTGCAACGCTTCCGGCAAAATCCATATTTCATCGACTGCCGAGTGACCGGCACGATCGCGGCCCTCGATCTGCGCACCGGCTCTGCCGGCTATCTGGCCGAGATCGGGCCAAAACTGCGTGCATTCTTCCTGAAGCGCGGCATGCTCGTGCGCCCGCTCGGCAATGTCCTCTACCTGCTGCCGCCCTATTGCATCACCGGCAACGAGCTGGACGGGCTCTATGACGCCATCGAGGAGGCCGGCGAACGTTTCGGGGCGAGGCTATGAGCCGATCGTCGTGCCTTCTCGGGTTCGGTCACCATGCGCCCGCGCACAAGGTGGAGAATTCGGAAATCGAAGAACGTCTCGGGCTTGAACTCGGCTGGATCGAGCGGCGCACCGGGATACGATCGCGGTTCTGGGCAGCGGACGAAGA
This sequence comes from Mesorhizobium sp. WSM3873, assembly GCF_001672445.1. Classification (NCBI taxonomy): domain Bacteria; kingdom Pseudomonadati; phylum Pseudomonadota; class Alphaproteobacteria; order Hyphomicrobiales; family Phyllobacteriaceae; genus Mesorhizobium; species Mesorhizobium sp. WSM3873. The sequence continues at coordinate 21,612 of NZ_LYTM01000057.1, forward strand.
CACGCTGTCGGGCCTTGCCGCCTCTGCCGGTGACATGGCGTTGGCGAATGCCGGCCTCGACCGCAGCGAAATCGGCCTGCTGTTGCTCGCCACCTCGACACCCGACCACCTCCTGCCACCAAGCGCGCCGCTGGTCGCACATCGGCTGAGGCTCAGCCGAGCCGGCGCGATCGACCTGACCGGCGCCTGCGCCGGCTTCATCTATGCGCTGATGTTCGCGGACGGCTTCACCCGCCTGCACGGCAAAGCGAGCCTTGTCATCGCCGCCAACATTCTCAGCCGCCGCATCAATCCTGCCGAGCGCGCCAGCGCCGTGCTGTTTGCCGATGCCGCCGGCGCCGTGGTGATCGGTCCTTGCGAGGACACGGACCAGGGCATTCTTGGCGCCTTGGTGAATTCCGACGGTTCGGGCTACGGGCTGATCCAGATTCCCGCCGGCGGAAGCAACACGCCGTTCCATGGCGGCCTCGATCTCGAGCAGACACGGATGACGATCACCGACGGCCGTGAAGTGTTCGCCAAGGCGGTGGAGATGATGACCGCATGCTCGCAGGACGCACTCACTGCTGCCCGAATGCGGCCGCAGGACATCGATTGGTTCGTGCCACATCAGGCCAACGCCCGCATTTTCGATGTGGTCGGGAGGAATCTCGGAATAGCGGATCAGGCAATCGTCAAGACGATCGCCGAGTACGGCAACTCTTCCGCCGCGACCATCCCGCTCTCGCTGTCGCTCGCCCACCGGACGCAGCCGTTTCGGGCACGCGAAAAGATCCTCCTTGCGGCGGCGGGCGCCGGTCTCACCGGAGGCGCCCTCATCCTCGGAATTTAGCGGTAGGACGGCAATGAACAGGATTGGCCACGAATGACACCAGCAACACGGGCCCAATGCGAAAAATTACTCGCCGGCAAGTTACATGCGCGCCGGCTCAGTGAACGAGAGCGATCACCTGCAGCCAATTCTTGTCGAGCAGGGATGATCGGCGAGGCTACTTTGCTGGGCGAGGAGTTGGTGGCGTCAGTCCAGGAGAGCGGAGTATCCGAGCTCATGCGTGCCCTCTTCATTGCGATGAAGTCATCCTAATCGATATGTCGGCCCTTCTGATCCATTGATCAACATCCTAACGGCAGTAGTGGCAGCCGTGAATTGAATAAGCGGCCCCTCGAAGGCGTAAATCGTCATGCAGTCCGAAAAAAATGCACATCTGCCTGTCTCAACAACGCTCGCCCCTTTTCGAAACCAGGTGTTTCGCTCGATCTGGACGGCCACACAAATATCCAGCCTCGGGTGGCTCGTGCAATCGGTCGCCATCAGTTGGCTGATGGCCACGATTTCCGCTTCGGATCTGATGGTTGCACTCGTACAGGCCGCATCGACCTTGCCGGTGTTCTTCCTCTCGATCTTAGCCGGAGCCATCGCCGACAACTTCAGCCGCCGATGGGTGATGTTTGCGGGGCACTGCCTGATAGCATTGGCGTCAACGACGCTGACGATTTCCGTGGGTCTGGGATTTGCCGGTCCCTGGCTAATTCTAGGATTAGGTTTCCTGGCCGGCTGCGGCTTTGCCTTGAATGATCCGGCCTGGCACGCTTCTGTTGGCGATATCCTTCACAAGCGCGACATCCCGGCTGCGGTGACGCTTATGTCTGTCGGATACAACATTGTGCGCAGCGTCGGTCCGGCTTTGGGGGGCGTGGTCTTGGCATTTTTTGGACCGCTGGCCGCTTTCGCGTTGGCAGCGCTGAGCGATCTGGCGCCGCTAACGGCAATATGGCGCACTAGATGGAATGTTCGCACGTCACCTCTCCCTCGTGAGCGAATGACGATGGCAATTCATGACGGAGTGCGCTTCACCGTCATGTCCTTGGAAATCAGGGCAGCGATTGCCCGGGCGACCCTTTTCGGGTTGGCAAGCATTTCCATCCTTGCGCTGCTCCCGCTAGTCGTCCGGGATCAGCTGAAAAGCGGCCCAATCATCTACGGCATCTTGCTGGCCGGTTTCGGCATGGGTGCTTTCATCGCTGGCATGAGCAACAGTTTTCTTAGGCGGATCACGTCTCAAGACAGGCTGGTGTCGTACGCCTCTGTTGCTTGTGCAGCATGTTGCCTTTCCCTTGCCCTCACATCGTCAGTCGCGGTGGCGGCCATTTCGCTGGCACTCGGTGGCGCGGGTTGGCTTATCACATGGACGGGCATTGACGTTTCGGTGCAGCTGGCAAGCCCAAGGTGGGTCGTTGGGCGCACACTGTCGATCTACTACGCCTTGAGCGCAGGCGGGATGGCGGCCGGCAGCTGGATCTGGGGTACTGTCGCACAGAACTACTCCTTAGGCTGGGCTTTGGAGGGTGCCGCGGGCGCTCTGTTGCTCGTTGCGGCGGCGGGAATACTGTTGCCGGTTCGTCCATGGGAAGAAACGGATCAGGAGAGTTCGGATTTTCACCCGCCGGAGCTGGCACTCGAGTTGAAGCCCAGGAGTGGCCCCATAGTGGTCAAGGTCGAGTACCTTATATCCGAGGAGAATATCGAGACCTTTCTGGGCTACATGCGCGCAAGGCGCCATGTTCAGAGCCGTGCCGGTGCGCGAAACTGGACACTCCAGCGCAATCTTCAAACGCCTTCGATTTGGACAGAGACATTCCGCACGCCAACCTGGATGGACTTTCTTCGCCTGAATCATCGGCTCACGGCAGCGGATAAGGAAGTCGGCCAGCGTCTCCTGGCGCTGCATGATGGAGAGCGTCCTCCGATCACAGTGCTTTCGATTGAACGAACGACCGAGGCAGCTCGTACCCATGCCTCAACAATCGTTTCTCGTCCTCCGAGGTGACGTGATCACGAAGGCAATCGCATCGTGCATTGGGACTTGCCGCGCCGGTCGACTTCAAGCGGCGCGAAGGCCGCATCGCCAGCAGGCGAGGCTAATGCGACTCCGCAGTGGCGCCAAGTGAGTCGCACGGGGTGTGAACAATTGCGCCGAGAATTCGTCTGTGCCGCTGCAAGACGGAACGGCCCGTGCTTGGCACTACCCGGATGTATGCGGCACCGGGCTCCCGCCTGACATACCGAGCGGCGGCGCCGAAGGTATCTCGACCCGAGGCTTCACAGCGAACAAATGCTGACGGTATCGAACCAAAGTGTCACATATCGAACATACGAAGCGGCCCGAAACGTCTGCTTTTCGTGCTCTGCCTGACCCCCAAAACAAAAAAGAAGAGAGCGCGACGAAGTTGCGCCGGGCATTTAGGTGTCGGCGCGAGCTACCTCTCTGTATGGCACGTCGCTTGCTGCTGTGCATCGAACGCCGACGCGCAACCCACAAATCGCAGAGATAAATAATGGCAATTCGTTCAGAAGTGCTGAATCCTAAATGAATGAGTTTGCTGGGCAATAAGCGTTTTGCCTTCCTCCGAGCCTGGCACAGGTCCATTATGCTCACCCGTTATACAGACAGTGAACGGCAAAGAACATCTGTTTATTGTATAAGCCTTTGAGCACATTCCTCTTTACACATAGAAACGTTCGACACTATCGCTTGAGGCGTTTCAACGTTACACGGGAACTCATCTTGATGATTCCGCCTTTCAAGCTTTGAATGGAGAGCCCGAATGAACGTAAGCAGCCTTCTTCGCTCAGTTGCGGCCCTGATCTCCGTTTCCGTCGCTCGCGCGGCGGACGAAGTCTCCGCACCGGACCCGACCGAATACGTCAAGATTTGCGACGTCTACGGTTCGGGCTACTTCCATATCCCCGACACCGAGACCTGCCTGCGCATCGGCGGCTACATCCGTTATGATGTCGGCCTCGGCGATGTCCGATCGTATGACGGGGCAAGGACCACCGATGTGAGAACTGGCGAGGCTCAGGGCACCTGGCGAAACAACACGCGTTTCACGTTCAAAACTTGGACGCGCCAAGAGACCGAACTCGGCGCACTGAAGACCTATACTGAAAACCGCGTGAATTTCGGCAACCGCAACGCTTATTCGGGTCCGGACAGTCCTCAGAACTATGGCTTCAACAGCGGCGTCAAGTTGACTTCCGCCTGGATCCAGCTTGGTGGCCTCCGAGTTGGTAAGGACGGGTCGGCCTTCGACACGTTTACAGGCTACGCCGGGAACGTCCTCAATAACGCCCTCGTTCCATACGGCGACTTCGATACCAACGTGGCCCAGTATTACTTCGATGCCGGTAATGGCTTTTCGGCTCTGGTTTCACTTGAACAAGGGGCGGGTGTAGTCGGTACTATCGACAGCCATGTTCCGCACGTCGTCTTCGGCGTAAAACAGACGCAGGGCTGGGGCGCGATCACCGGCGTAATCGCTCGTGACAGCAACTACGATGCTTTAGCCGGCAAGGTCCGCGTCGATATCAATGTCACAGATGACCTGTCGCTATTCGGAATGTTGGGCTATGGCTCCATTGGCATCCCCAACGATGACCCAACCAATGCAATCGCCGCTCACAGTCGCGGCTTCTACAAAACTTGGAGCGGCAACTGGGCTTTCTGGGCCGGCTCCACTTACACACTCGACGAGAAAACTTCATTCAACCTTCAGGTCTCGGGCGGTCAGTTCAAGAACTATGGTGTGGCCGCAAACGTCGTCTACACGCTCGTTGCCGGTTTCACGGCGACGGCCGAAATCGACTACGACCACTACGACAATTTCGGCATCGGCATGGTCGACCCTTCGAACGTGAATTCGACGAAGGCTGACAAAAAAGACAGCGTCGGCGGCATCCTCAGTTTCCAACGCTCATTCTAATGGATGAAAATCTCTCGGTGGTCGATTGCTTGACCAGTCCCGATCATCAACCGAGGTGCCGAGCGCAATCTGTCACCGTTTTGCTCACGGTTGTTCGGTCATGACTGAAATGGCCAACCTGCAGGAGCGGCTATAGAGCGCAATCCTCTTCACTTCGCTTGACAAGATAGGGCCCGCCCGTCCAATCTGAGGCATTCACCAGGGGAGTCCCGGCAAGGGGCTGAGATACTGCTGGCTTTCGCGGCGCAGTGACCCGTTGAACCTGATCCAGTTCATACTGGCGTAGGGACGGTGCAAGCGCTTTGCGGGAGTCTATGCCCGAGGTCCTGTTTCGGCAGGGCGACCAAAGCGTCTTTTCATCCTTCCGGCACAGAACTGGGTCTCCAATGCATGAGCAAAGGAGCCTCAAGATGAATGCCCTTACCCCAACCGTGTCGACGGAACCGCTGCCCGCCTCACGCAAGATCCACAAGCAAGGCAGTGTCCACCCGCAAATCAGGGTGCCGATGCGCGAGATCTCCGTCCATCCGACGGCCGGCGAGCCGCCCGTCACCGTTTACGATCCGTCCGGCCCCTACACCGACCCGGCTGTTGAAACCTGCATCGAAATGGGCCTTGCCCGCCTACGCCAGGAATGGATCCTGGCTCGCGGCGACGTCGAGGCCTATGACCGCCGTCACGTGCGGCCGGAAGACAACGGCTTTGCGACCGGCGAGCGGCTGACGCCGGAATTTCCGATCCGCAACCGGCCGCTGCGAGCGAAGTCCGGCAAGGCCGTGACGCAGCTTGCCTATGCGCGCGCCGGCATCATCACGCCTGAAATGGAGTTCGTCGCCATCCGCGAAAACCTCGGCCGCGAAATGCTGAGCGGCAAGCTCGAGCGCGATGGCGAGGCCTTCGGCGCCGCGATCCCCGACTTCGTCACCCCGGAATTCGTGCGTGACGAGGTGGCGCGCGGACGGGCCATCATTCCAGCCAACATCAACCACCCGGAAAGCGAGCCGATGATCATCGGCCGCAATTTCCTGGTGAAGATCAACGCCAATATCGGCAATTCCGCCGTCACGTCGTCGATGGCCGAGGAGGTCGAGAAGATGGTGTGGGCGATTCGCTGGGGCGCCGACACGGTGATGGACCTCTCGACCGGGCGCAACATCCACAACATCCGTGAATGGATCGTGCGCAATTCGCCGGTTCCGATCGGCACGGTGCCGATCTACCAGGCGCTGGAGAAGGTCGGCGGCGTAGCCGAGGAACTGACCTGGGAGGTGTTCCGCGACACCCTCATCGAGCAGGCCGAGCAGGGCGTGGACTATTTCACCATCCATGCCGGCGTGCGCCTGCCCTATATCCCGCTCACCGTCGACCGCGTCACCGGGATCGTGTCGCGCGGCGGCTCGATCATGGCCAAGTGGTGCTTGCATCACCACAAGGAGAGTTTTCTCTACGAGCATTTCGAGGAGATCTGCGACATCGCCCGGGCCTATGACGTGGCGTTCTCGCTCGGCGACGGCCTTCGCCCCGGCTCGATCGCCGATGCCAATGACGCGGCCCAGTTCGCCGAACTGGAAACGCTCGGAGAGCTCACCAAGATCGCCTGGGCCAAGGACTGCCAGGTGATGATCGAAGGGCCCGGCCACGTGCCGATGCACAAGATCAAGCAGAACATGGACAAGCAGCTCGCGGTTTGTGGCGAGGCGCCGTTCTACACGCTTGGGCCGCTCACCACCGACATCGCGCCCGGCTATGACCACATCACATCGGGCATCGGCGCGGCGATGATCGGCTGGTTCGGAACGGCGATGCTCTGCTACGTCACGCCGAAGGAGCATCTCGGCCTGCCCGACCGCGATGACGTCAAGACGGGCGTCATCACCTACAAGATCGCCGCGCATGCCGCCGACCTCGCCAAGGGCCATCCGGCCGCCCAGGTCAGGGACGACGCGCTGTCGAGGGCTCGTTTCGAGTTCCGGTGGGAGGACCAGTTCAACCTCTCGCTCGATCCCGAGACGGCGCGCGCGTTCCACGACGAGACCTTGCCCAAGGAAGCGCATAAGGTGGCGCATTTCTGCTCGATGTGCGGGCCGAAATTCTGCTCCATGCGCATCTCCCACGACATCCGCGCCGAGGCACAGAAAGAGGGCATGGCGGCGATGGCGGCGAAATATCGCGAGGGCGGCGATCTCTATGTGCCGGCGGGCGAGGCCGGCGCACCGCTCATGCCGGAGGCGCATGAGCCATCATGAGGGTGCTGGTCAAAGGGGCCGGCGTCGCCGGCCTCACCGCAGCCTTCGAGCTCGCCACGCGCGGCGCGGCGGTGACGGTTGCCGAGACAAGACATGCCCTCGGCGGCAATGCGTCGTGGTTCGCCGGCGGCATGCTGGCGCCATGGTGCGAGCGCGAAAGCGCCGAGCAGGCGGTGCTCGATCTCGGACGCGATGCCGCCGACTGGTGGGATACGGCGACGCCAGGCCAGGTGACGCGGGCCGGAACGCTGGTCGTGGCCGCACCGCGCGATGCGGGCGAATTCGACCGGTTCGCCAGCCGCACGTCGGGTCATCGGCGCTTCGATCAAGACGAGATCGCGTTGCTGGAGCCCGACCTCGCTGGCCGCTTTCGCCGCGGATTGCTCTTCCCCGATGAAGCCCATCTCGACCCGCGCCAAACGATGGCGGCACTTCATGACAGGCTCGCGGCGATGGGCGTCCAATTTCGCTTCGGCGCCGATGCCCGGCACATTTCCGGTTTCGATCGCCGGATCGCCTGCACGGGAATGGCGACGGACGACGACCGGCTGCGTGGCGTTCGTGGCGAGATGCTGATCCTGCGCACGTCTGATGTCTCGCTGTCACGCCCAGTCCGGCTGCTTCATCCGCGCTTTCCGCTCTACGTCGTGCCGCGCGCCGACCACCATTTCAAGGTTGGCGCGACGATGATCGAGTGCCAGTCCGGGGGACCCATCACGGTCCGTTCGACGATGGAGTTGCTCGGCGCGGCCTGCGCGCTCCATCCGGCGTTTGGCGAGGCCGAGATCCTTCAAACCGGTGTCGGGGTCCGACCGGCTTTTCCCGACAATCTGCCGCGCGTCGAAACGAGCGGAGGCACCGTCACGATCAACGGGCTTTATCGCCATGGCTTTCTCCTTGCGCCCGCCATGGCGCGGCAAGCAGCCGAATTTCTCTTCAGTCACGACGAACCCGTGGAGTTTACACATGAAACTGATCGTCAACGGCGAAGCGCTCGAGATTACGGCGACAACCCTGGCGGCGCTGCTTGAGGCGCTCGACTATGAGGGCGATTGGCTCGCAACGGCCGTCAACAGCGACCTCGTGCACAAAGCCCATCGGGTGGAATTCCATTTAAGCGACGGCGACCGGATCGAAATCCTCTCGCCCATGCAGGGAGGCTAGCGATGCTGGAGCTTTTCGGGACGACGCTTACCTCTCGCCTGCTTCTCGGAACGGCGCAATATCCGTCGCCAGCCATCCTTGCCGATGCGGTCAAGGCGTCGGGCACATCGGTGGTGACCGTCTCCTTGCGGCGGGAGATGGCGGGCGGCAAGGCCGGCGAGAAATTCTGGGCGCTGATCAGCGCGCTTGGCACGAAAATCTTGCCCAACACCGCCGGCTGCCATTCCGTCAAGGAAGCGGTCACGACCGCGAAGATGGCACGCGAAGTGTTCGGCACGAACTGGATCAAGCTCGAAGTGATCGGCAACCACGACACGCTGCAGCCGGATGTGTTCGGCCTGGTCGAGGCGGCGCGCATCCTCAATGAGGACGGCTTTTCGGTATTCCCCTACACCACCGACGACCTCGTCGTCGCCGAACGGCTGCTTGAGGCGGGCTGCAAGGTCCTGATGCCGTGGTGCGCGCCCATCGGTTCGGCGCTGGGGCCAGTCAACATCCCGGCGCTGCGCTCGATGCGCGGGCATTTCCCCGACGCTCCATTGATCGTCGACGCGGGATTGGGCCGGCCATCACATGCCGTGACCGTGATGGAACTCGGCTTCGATGCGGTGCTGCTCAATACGGCGGTCGCCAAGGCTGCCGACCCGGTCGGCATGGCGCGCGCATTCGGCAAGGCGGTGGAAGCCGGCCATGAGGCGTTCCGCACGGGAATGCTCGAGCCGCGCGAGGTCGCTATGCCATCGACGCCGACATTCGGCAGGGCTGTTTTCTCATGAAGCTCGATCCCTTCTACCTGATCGTCGACAGCGCCGCCTGGATCGGGCGCCTGGTGCCGCTCGGCGTCAGGCTGGTGCAGCTCCGCATCAAGGACGTGGACGAGGACAGGCTGCGTGTGGAAATCCGCAACGCAAAAGCCTTGTGCGCCCGACACGATTGCCAGCTCATCGTCAACGACCATTGGCGGCTGGCGATCGAGGAGGGCTGCGACTTCGTCCATCTCGGTCAGGAGGACCTGCACAGCGCCGACCTCTTGGCGATACGCGCAGCCGGCATTAGGCTCGGGCTCAGTACGCATGATCATGCCGAACTGGAAACGGCGATGGCCGCCGGGCCCGACTATGTTGCGCTAGGCCCCGTCTACCCCACCATCCTGAAGGCAATGATATGGGCACCGCAAGGCCTTGAACGGATCGGCGAATGGAAGCGCCAGGTCGCGCCGATCCCCCTGATCGCCATCGGCGGCCTCAATGCTGACCGGCTCGACGGTGTTTTTGCAGCTGGCGCCGATAGCGCCGCGGTGGTCACCGACATAACTTTGAATTCCGATCCCGAGACGCGGACACGGGAATGGATCGCAAGGACGGAGCGATGGCGCTGAGACGGGAACCGCACGTCCTTGTCGTTGCTGGATCGGACCCAAGCGGGGGTGCCGGACTTGCCCGGGATATCGAGACGATCTGTTCCATTGGCGTGCGCACCTGCCTGGCCGTCACCGCGCTGACGGTGCAGACGCACGAGGGCGTTGCGGAGATACACTGTTCGTCGCCAAGCCTGGTGGCCGGCCAGATGCGCGCCGCGCTGCAGGCCAACCACGTGGCGGCCGTCAAGATCGGCATGCTGGCGACGGGCGGGACAGTGGCTGCCGTAGCCGCCGTGCTGCGCGAGAATCATCACGTGCCGGCGGTGCTCGACCCGGTGCTGGCCTCGACCTCGGGCCGGGCGCTGCTGGACGCCAATGCCATCAGCGTCATGGAGCGTGATCTGATGCCGCTTTGCCGCCTGGTCACCCCCAACCTCATCGAGCTGGCGCTGCTTGTTGGCACCGAACCGGCAGCGGGCGAGGACGGCGTGCTGGAACAAGGACAAAGACTGCTGGCCGCCAAGCCCCAGGCCGTGCTGATCAAGGGCGGCCACGCTTTCGGACCGCGATCAACTGACATTTTGTTGCGCTCCGATCAGGAACCAATCCGTTTCGACGCACCGCGCCTTGTCGCGTCGATGCGGGGAACAGGGTGCATGCTGGCCAGCGCGGTGGCGGCGCATCTGGCGAAGGCGAAGCCGCTTGAAGATAGTGTGCGCGAAGGCAAGCTGTTTGTTTTCGAGAAGCTGCAGACGAGGGCGGCCACCGTGCCAGCTAGGGTCAGGACTCATTGATCCAGAAGATGAAGGCTGCAGCGAAGGCGATCGCCGACAGGAAGGTGTGAGCACATCGCTCGTATCTGGTGCGGATGAGTCGCCAGTCTTTGAGGCGTGCGAACATGTTCTCGACCCTGTGGCGTTGTCGGTATAGGACAGGATCGTAGCTGTGCTGAACACGATGCTTGGCATGGGGTGGGATACAAGGCGTGATGCCGCGCTCGACGAGCGCCTGGCGGAAGGCCGCTGAACTGTAGGCCCGATCGGCCAGCAGGACGTTGGCGCCGGGCAAATCCTCGATCACTGCTGCCGCAGTCTTGTGATCATTGGCCTGACCTTCGCTCAGATGCAGCAGCCGGGGACGTCCGTTGCCGTCACAGGCGGCAGCGCGATGCACTTTGAGATGGGTGGCATCGATCATCAGATTGTCCGTTTTGCCACCCTGCGCGGCCAGTTCCGCCAGGATGCGGTTGAACACACCCAGCCGACTCCAGCAGATGAAGCGGTTGTAGATGGTCTTGTGCGGACCATAGTCGGAAGGGACATCTCGCCAGCGAAGGCCATTGCGGATCACGAACAGTATGCCGCTCAGCACCCGGCGGTCATCTACACGCGGCACACCGTGCGACAAAGGAAAATAGGGCTCGATCCGGCGCATCTGCTCCGGCGTCAACATCAGCAAATCACTCAAGGCAGCACCTCCTGCCACCTTGAATCACCCAACAGATATCAAAACAACAAATTAATGGGTCCTGACCCTAACGAGCAGCTCTGACCAGCCTCTCAGCAAGTCTTGTCTTTTGAGCTATGATCTCTGATCCTTCAGAGGAAAGGTGGCCGCTGTCTCGGTAGAGGGATTTGCCGTCAATCTCGGTTCTGCATTTTGTGTCGTCGCACAGAAAGTCGTGGTAAGAGACAACCTCTACGTCCGATTTCACAGCCACTTGGTTCAAGAGTTCAAGAGTGCGAGATCGCATCCGGCGATAATCAGTGACATAGATTTGGCAATCACTGTGCCGCCCCAGCAAAAGATTTCCTCTCCCCTTTCGCTCAAGGCAGTCGCCGATATCGAAGCCTGCGACTGGCGGGGGAGCAAGTACGACCACTCGCCTGCCCAAAGCGCGAACGGCCTCAATGAGAGACTTGATACCGTCAACGGCTCCATCTACCGAAGTGTCAACTTCCGTGAATGTCTGGTCACGCCTCTTAAGCAGCATGAAGTCTTTGGAGTCCGGGGCGTCAAATGGGCTCGAAATGACAACGGTCTTTATCTCCGGCCGCTTTTTCAGGATACCCAAAACACTGTCATTGAAGCGAATACAGTCCTCGGCGAAGGAGGGAGACGCTATGCGCTTGAACGCAGCAACGCCGATGGCGGGGAAGCACCCGCTCATTGTGAGTTGAGCCAGGCCGGCCTCTCCGATCGTCTTGGCCAAGCCGGGAACCAGCGCCATGGCAAATGAATCGCCCCAGACCAGCAATTCGGGCCTGTCCGTCGTCTGGCAGGCCCCTGGAATGGCCTGGGGAGGCGATCCAGATGTGAAATCACATTCCCTTGCCAGGCCGTAATTGATCCGTCGGCTCTCGGAAAAGCCAACCCCACTTTCAGCTGCGCCAATGCCGACTGACGATGCGAAGCCGAGAAGAACCGTTGCGGCAAGGAGTCCTGACGCCATCCGTCCACGAGATGCGAAGAATCCCTGCCGAAACGGCTTTTCCACGAAACGGTGAAGAACCAAGCTTGCTACAACTGAGAAGGCAACCGCCGCATAGATCGCAAGCGGGGGAGGCTCTGCCAGCCAAGCAGCCCGCACATATACAAGCACCGGCCAATGGACCAGATAGAGCGAGTACGAAATATCCCCGATCCTCGCCATGCTTCGAACCGCCACATTATCCCTACTGGGCGACAGCAGGAGGATCAGGGTTGCCAGGCAAACCAAAGCGGCATCCACGATCGGATTCTGCGAACCAAGTCCAATGGGAATAAGGAGGATAAGCACGAGCGCCGGGAGGCGCAGCGCCGCAAACTTGGTCGCCACGCGAGAGCTGGCGGGAAGCAATGCCCCGAGCGAACCAATCGCTATTTCCCAAAAGCGGGTCGGCATAAGATAGAATGCAGCGTATGGGTGACGAATTGCCACGTAGAGACACAGGGCGAGGCTGGCAACTAGGAGCAAACTAATCGCTGTGAGCCGCCATCTCTTGGGAGCCAAGGCCAAAAAAGCGGGAAGTAGCAGATAATACTGTTCTTCGACAGCGAGCGACCAGAAATGCAGGAGAGGCTTCGTTTCGGCGGATTCGCCGAAATAGGCCGCCTGATTCCAGAGAACGATATTGCCGGTGAATGTGAGCGCCCCGAGGACTTGACTTCGGAAGTCTCCCAGACCCACATCTGATAGGAAGAAGGGTGCAGCGATCGCCGTGAGCGCAATGACCACATAGGCCGCAGGCAACAGGCGCTTCGCACGACGATAATAGAATTCCCAAAAGCTGAACCGTGACTGCTCAAGCTGGGTCGCGATGAGGCCGGTGATCAGAAAGCCCGAAATTACGAAGAAAATATCCACGCCGAGATAACCAAACGGCGCGATCTGGGTATGAAAAAGAACAACCAGCAGGACAGATAGACCCCGCAAGGCCTGGACATCGGCTCGAGAGTCTCGCGGCATAGAAAACCTGATGAAATTCAATTTGCCTTGTACAATCATTCGCTGGATCGATTTCGGCAGATCTGCCGGCACTCGCCCATAATATAACTAAGAAGGTTGCCGGCTGCAGGTGTCGGCGATACTTGCGTTCCGTTATTGTTGTCTTTCTAATGGAGCATGCCCGCCAATTCGTATAATCGATTGTTTGAATGCCATACATCCAGGCTCTGGATCGCTCGGTCCCTTTGGCTCGACCCTTTGACGGAGGGTAAAATTAAGGTGATGCAACACTCGGCAACCTCCCCAACGGCAAGAATGCGCCGACCTTGTCGCGCGCAAGCCGTGCTGGGTCATCGGATAGGGCTGCCCGCCGTGACGCAGTTGATCGCCTTTAGCCGGCCGACAGTCAGAAACAGCACCGGAGATTGGCGCCGCCAGACCGGCCCCGCCTGCCACAGGAACTCCAGTCCTTGCGCACCCTGCAGCGAAACCAGACATCGACAAGCTCATACTACCGTGCCCATGCCGAGAGCAGCGGCCGGAAGCGGCGAGGGCAGGCATCGGCTGCATCAAACACCACGGCAGGCGCGTCACCTCTCGACCGGAGGCAGACGAGCGACTGATACAGTCACATGAACGATGCTTTCCGAAGGCCATCTTCGACACTCTCGACTGATCTCGCCCCAGCACGAGCTTAGACGCCTAAACCACGCTGCATGAACGGCCATGTCCGGAACCTTACGCGCGGTGGTGTGGGAGGAGGGAGACCGCAAGGCTCCCAGCCGAGGCTGGCTCTCAAGGTTGAGCTGGACCTGCGCCTGAGTGGACTGACGCGAGGATGGCAGGGTGCTTGCGTGATCCGGTCACGGTTGGCCGCATCAAGACTCGACGGCAACTGCTTCTGGGGCGGCCCTGAGCTGCTTGAGGAGGCGAACGCTAATAGCAAGCCCGCAGAAGTGGGGCGTCCTCAGCAGTACCGCGGATTGTGCGTGAATGCATCCAAAACGTGAATGTTGTCAATTGAAGCAATCGATTTTTCTAGTCGACGGAGGATGGATATGAAAGCGTCACGAGAACGAGGGTGCGATCTGGGATACCCAGGGCAATCGGTTGTCGTGGAGGTAACGACCACGTATTCGGCGCAGATAGCTCCGACCATCTATCCGGTGAGAATGGCCGCTACAAACCGCATACCGTCGGTGAGGACAATGACAAGCTCAGCGACAGTCCCGACGAGGATGTCGCCCTATGCGCCGACGTGAAGCCCTGCGCGACGCCCTGGTCGTATGCCGAGTTGTTCGGCCTAGTTGCCATCATGTTGCCAGATCACGGTTGGGACCGCAGTTCCCGCCTTGCCCCAACCGCAAATGATAAACTCAGTTCACGTCAGGAGCGAAAACAATATGCATCGTCGTAATCTGATCAAAGGGTTCGTTGCACTCGGCGCGTGTCCCATTTGCGCTGATGCCGTGGCGGCGGCGAGCACCCATTGGGGATATGCCGGCTCGGCCGGGCCTGAACACTGGGGCGATCTGGATAAGACAAATTTCGCCTGCTCGGCGGGCACACAGCAATCGCCGGTCGACATCAAGGGCGCGGTCAAAGCGGATATTCCGCACATCGCCGTAGGTTGGCACAGGGGCGGCGGCAGGATGGTGAACAACGGCCACACTATTCAGATCAACCTGCCGCAAGGCAGCACGCTCACTCGAGGGGATCGTGTCTATGAGCTGCTCCAGTTCCATTTCCATGCGCCAAGCGAGCACCACGTCGCGGGCAAGAGCTTCCCGATGGAAGCGCATTTTGTCCATAAGGACACCGACAGCGACACTCTGGGTGTGCTGGGCGTGTTTCTAGCGCCAGGCGCCACAAATGCCAGCTTTGCCAGGCTTGCTGCAGTATTTCCCGCGACATCAGGCGAAGAGGCAGACGTCGACGGGGTCGACCCCAACGGGCTTCTGCCGGCTTCGCTTGGCTATTGGACATATGAAGGATCTTTGACGACGCCGCCATGCACCGAAAACGTCGACTGGATGGTGGCGACGGAACCGGTTGAGGTCGACCCAGCGGACATCAAGCGCTTTACCTCGCTCTATCCACGGAACGCGCGCCCTATCCGTTCAGCCAATCGGCGTTTCATCCTGGGCCTCCGCTGAGGCCCCTGCCGCCGTGAGGGGTCGAAGCGCCGCCTGCGCGGGTATTCATCTGCTTCCAAGATCGTAAGGATGTGCTCCGGGTCGCGGAGGTGCCTCTTGGGCGCTCATTCTGGTCCTCGAAGCGGGCCAAGACCAAATTCGGCAACGGTGTTTAAGCCGTCCAAAGGAGAGGGGTAGGCGTGGCTTTCCTGTTCCAGCAGCATCCGGCCGCATACCGAACCCAGGTGGCGCTGGAATTCACGTCGGACCCTCGCCAGGCGTGCACCACGGATCAAACGCCGTTTCCTTGGGAAACATGGCTCAGTTCCGACAAGGCAATTCTAATTGCCCTAGCCGCCTCGATTGCGCTCTTGGTCGGGACGCAGTGGCAGGCTCCCAAGATCAACGACGCTGTCTTAAGCCAGCTGCGAACCATTCAGATCAACGATGCATTGCTCAAGCGGGACGTCGCCCGCGCACGAACCGATATGGCATTGGACTTCCGTTCGGTTGCGTCAACCGGACAGGCGCTGCAAAGGAACGTCGAAAACTTGCAACACCATCTCGAGATTTCGCCCTATGAGAGCCCCGGGGAATCCGCATTGCTCGCGCAGCTTAAAAACTCGATCAAAAACACTGAGGCTGCCATCTCAGCTTGGGTCAAGCAAAATCAGCTCATGAAAAGCTCTGTCGCAGACCTTGCTCGCTCGATTTTTTTCCCTGGAGAGGCACCGGCGGGCAGGCTTGAACTGTCCAAGCTAGTGCTGTGGCTCAACCTCGCATCACACATGGACCAGCCTCTCGAGCGATTTGCCAGGCAGGCCCGGGCTGCCGCGGATGTTGTGGGCAAGGCCGGCGCTGCCTTGTCTTCCTTATGGAGGTTGGACCAAGCTGCCAATCAGATCGCATCCCTCGACACGTCCTCCAAGGCGGCCGAACTGGAGCGAGAGCATCTGAAAGGCTACAGCCTGGCCAGCGCGCAAGCGCAGCGTGCGCGACTTTTCTTTGGCTCGCTGTCCCTATGCTTCTGCTTGTTTGCGATCATTCGATCCTCCAGACAGCATCTGCGGACGAACCGACTGAAAAGGCGGTTGGAGCTTGAAGAGGCGATGAGCGAGATCGAAGCTCGCTTCAACGACAGTAGAACAAAGAACGACGAGGCACGCTTTTCCACCGAAGGAGCGCTTAGAATCGTTCAACACGTTTTCGATGCGGATCAATGCGCGCTTGCTCTGGTTGATCCGAGCCTCAGCAGGCATACTGAGTGCTTTGTGGCAAACACGTGCATACCCGTCTGGAACGTCGCCCTTATTGATGAAGTCGTTTCACTTATCCGCGCCGGACGGCCAGTATTTCGCGTAGTCCCTGCTGCCGAAGTGGTTCGGACCGCCATAGGCACTTCCGGTGTTTGTCAAATTGTTGCTTGCAGGGCCTCCGCTCAGCAGGCTGCGGTTTGCATCCTTGTTTTTGAACGAGATCGCTCACTCCCCTCCGCTGACGACCTTCGGGTTCTTGGCAGTGCTATCGTGCGTTTGAGCCACCATCTTGAGATGCAACGTGTAAATGCCGAACGCGACCTTCTGGTGAGTCGATGGGAGCATTTGGAAAGGCTAAGGACCGTCGGTACGATCGCAAGCGGCGCCACACATGAGTTCAACAATATTTTAGGCGCAATAATCGGATATTCAGAGATCGCCCAAGGTCTTGTACGTCGTCCGTCTAGAATTCGAAACCACATCGACCAAATCATCTTAGCTGGACACAGAGCCAAGCTGATTGTTGACCAGATCTTGTCACTTAGCCGAAATCGAAGGCGCGTGGCAGTGCCTATCAGCGTCTCCGAGATTGTTATGGATCTTGCGCCATTGCTGCGGGTTACAGTTCGTGCGGGTGTTCGGTTGAACTTCAAGATCAACGGGTGGCAAACGGTGGTCGAGGGCAGCCCAACCGAGATACAGCAGATCCTTATGAATCTGTGCAAAAACGCGTCGGAGGCTGTCCTGAACCAGGGCCGTGTCGAGATCAGCGTTTCTCGCGCCCAGGTGTGCCAAACAAAGCCTCTGGCTCGGGGCACCTTGAGACCTGGAGACTACGTTCTCCTCTCCATCAGCGACGATGGCCCAGGAATTGCAAGTTCGATACTTCCGCATGTCTTTGAGCCCTTCTTTACCACCCGCTCTCGCCTCGGCGGGACCGGGCTGGGCCTTGCTGCGGTTGACAGGCACGTGAGCGCGCTCGCAGGATGCCTCGACGTCACCTCGGCTGTTGGCCGAGGTACCCGCTTCGATATCTACTTGCCGGCCTCCGAGGAGGAGCCAGTCAGCGCTGACATCGCTGTCGGCCCATACGACGGATCACTTGGCAACGGAGAAATCATTGCAGTCGTGGAGCCCGATCCAGCAGAGTTGGAGACCTACAAGAAGAAAATCGCCGCGCTGGGTTATAAGCCGGTGGGCTTCGCGACCTTCGAAAGCCTTTGCGGCTGGATCGAGAGTGGAAAGGCAGCCGACCTGCTGATTTTGGGTAAAGCGCCTTTCCTCGAGCGAGGACAGGCCGAACCCATATGCTCCACCCTCATGGCGGTGCCTGTCATAGTCGTCGGTGAGATCGACTCCATGCCGGTCACATTTGATAATCAGGCCTTCGTCTTTTGGCTATCGAAGCCGGTCTCGTCCCGGACAATGGAGCATGCGGTTCGTGCCATGATGATGGCATGATGCTGCCGACTCGCTCAGGCTACCCAAGCGATCTAACAAGCCCGTCAAAAAAGCTATCGACGCAGAACAAAATGACTCGTCACCGACTTATGGATCCCGAGACGTTATTCCAGCCTTAGTGCTTGTTGAGAAGATCGGCCACTGTCTCTCCCCGTCGCCGGGCATCGGCGGCGAGCCATACCTCTTCCACCTCATACACGTCGCCTTGGGTACGGAACGGTACAATGACGTCAATGGCAGCCGACAGCATGTCAAGAAGCGTGCGGTCTTCCACGGCGGCCCCTTGCGCGCTGCTCTTGACAAGTGAAAAGAGCTTTTTAAAACCTTGGACCGGATCAGCCCCATGAATCGTTGATATCGATCCCGCATGGCCGGAGACGACTTCGCTAAGGTAGGCCCAAGCCGCATCATCGCGAATCTCGCCAAGCAATATTCGATCAGGGCGCATGCGCAAGCTGGCTTGCAACAGCTGCTCGGCTGTCACCGTACCAACGCCTGCTCGGTCCTTCGGATAGAGTAACCGGACATGGTTCTCGTGCGGGATTGCAAGTTCGAGCGTGTCCTCGATACTGATCAACCTCTCTTGCGGGGGTATGGCGTCGATCAAAGTCTTGCTCATTGTCGTTTTGCCGCTTCCAGTAGGTCCGCAAAGCAGCATCGTGAGCCGACCGCAAACGCAGGCCCGCAGAAATTGCTCCAAGTCACCATGGTCGTAATGCTGAAGAATCGTTTCGTCCTGCCGCTCCTGGCGCTCTTTTCTTGACCGCCATTGATTCCAACGCGAGTATTCGTAACGAGAAGAAACTTCCTTGAGTTCGGTCACACGACTTGAGGGACGCCGTATCGTCAGGCTTATTGTTCCTGAGGGTACAGCGGGCGGCAAACAGATCTGCAGCCGCTCTCCGTTCGGCAACTCAGTCGCACACAGGGGGCTTTTCGGTCCGACATCTTGCTTGCGCAACGCTCCAGCGAGTATCGCGATGTCCTCCAGATCGTCATAAGATAGGGGTAGCGGATGCTTCGTGAAAAGGCCGGCCTGTCGGACAAAGGCTTCCCCAGGCCGGTTGATAGCGACCTCTTCGGTTCTTGGCTCCTCAAGCCATTTTAGAATGGGCTCGAGAAGCAAACGCAACTGAGGATCAGCCTCCGATAGCATTGTGGTCTCTCCTGCGTTCGCGATGTTGGGGGCTTGGCGCCGCGGCAGTCGCTCTAAGATCGTATACATCTGAGAAATCGAGGTCCCGAGCCACAAAGATGGATACAGCATCTCCCTGGTTTTTCTTTAGGGTTGGCGGAATGTTGACCGTCGCTCCCAGTGTCGTCTCGACCGCTTGTCCACCATTAGTCTGGAAGCTGTTGATGCCGCTTCCTCCCGCAGAGCTGGCCGCGTATTGACCGGCCGCCTGAAACGCGCCTTGGATGACGCTCATGAGAACCGCGCCGCCGAAGCGTTGCCGGAAGTGGTTGTCCACCGTGCCAGGCATTCCGGCGCGGCCGAGCTCGTCAGCGCCCGGCGATGCTATCGAAACGAGGGCATGGTCAGGTGTTTCGATGCGCGTCCACAGCACGAAGACACGCGCATCCCCCTGCTCGAGACCGCGCTGGATTTCGCCAATCACGGTCGTCCCGCGGTCCAAGAGCACGACATTGTTGGTTGTGCCGCGGACGTCTTTAGGTAAGACGCACTTCACATAGCCGGGCAGATTTGTGTCGACTGCCGTCTGCAAAATGCAGGGAATGATCGCTCCTTGAGTAATCACGAGATCAGGGTGCGGCAAAAGTGTGGCCCGGCTCGGCTCCTGTATATCGGGCTTCAATCGGCCCGACAGGTCGCCATCGATTGAAACCTGATCCTGTGTGGTGGGAGCATCCTTATGGTTGTCTTCGCTCCGCTGATCGTCATTGGGCATTTGACTGCTGCTAGTGTAGGCGAAAATTGGAGTTTCTTCCGGCGGCGCATCAGCTGGCGCCGTTGGGGGCGGCGTGGATGGCACAGGATCTGCCGGCTGCGCCGCCGGCGCGGGTGCTGGAGGTTCGGGAGCAATCTCAATTGGCACGGGGCGGAATGGCTCGGGGTTGGCCACAATTGGCGGTTTTGGCTGAGATAGCTCGTCTTGTGTGCTGGAACGACCTCCGAGCCAGATGAGCGATAGAGATGAGATGAGAACAAGAGCAGCGACGGCCAACTTCTGCGATCCCGAAACATGCCGGCGGGTCGGCTCCGAGACCATCGATCCGGATGCATGGACATCATGTTCCGCCTGTGGGC
The DNA here is from genome assembly GCF_001672445.1 of Mesorhizobium sp. WSM3873. NCBI lineage: Bacteria > Pseudomonadati > Pseudomonadota > Alphaproteobacteria > Hyphomicrobiales > Phyllobacteriaceae > Mesorhizobium > Mesorhizobium sp. WSM3873. The sequence continues at coordinate 41,694 of NZ_LYTM01000057.1, forward strand.
CGGTTTCATTCATCGGGCCGAGCCTTTCAAAACGCGCCACACGTCGGGTGTCACTGTACCGGTCCTTGGCGCTCGTCCCAAAGGATCATAAGCCCTGTTGAAAATGGACAAGACCGTATTGCCATCTCTCAGACGCCATTCCCGGGCGACTGCGGATACTTCAACATAGTCCCCTTTGACCGTGTAATTGGCAGCGGCTTCCTTGCCGTCGGGATTGATAATGTAGAGGGAGGGTATGCGGGAATTGCTTGCGAAGCCAAATACGGTCGTAAAGCCATTATCGAAAACTTCCAGCGGCGCCAGCGATCGATCGCCCTTTGCGACGTAGTGAAAATTGCTTTCGTCCGGATTGGCCGTTGCCGCAGGTCGATTCAACAAATCCTGAACTCTCTGTTGTTGCAGCACTTTCGCGCGGGCCTGACCAAGAATCGAGCGCCTTTCTGCTTCTCTTCTCTGAGCAGCAGCCTCATCCTCAGGATAGGTGAACTGCACACTGTAGTATAGGTCAGGTTGCTTCTCGTCGAGTTTTGGCATCGCTCTCGTTGAAATACTGAAGACGTATCTCCGCGTACCCTTCTCACTCTCGGCCAGCACGATGACCGGCTGCGGCGCGAGCATCCGGCTGGCCTTAAAGAAGAGGTAGTTGGCACGTGGGAGCGCAGCCAGGTCTTTGCTATTGGACACGGCCACGGCTACGACCGTCTCGTTGGCCGCGAATGTGACAACCAGCGTTGCCCCCACTGCGGTCGACAGGTGCACCACTTCGTCGGGGCGGTAGGTAAGGTAGCGCATCCGCGCATCATGCTTGCCGGCAAGTGGTGTGTCTTCCGCGCACGCCTCCATCGTCAGGAAGAGTGAACAAGCCAGCGCGAGAAATGCTCCTTTTGTCATGGCTGCACGTAACCCAGGTTCGATACGGTATCTTCCGAGGCTTGATAGGACGTGACGAGTAGACCTCCCGGATTGGTGAGCCTCGATTGGCCAGGCAGACCCGTCAGGCGCTCGTAGCGGATGGTAGCTGTCCAGGTGGTCACTATCGGCGTCTGCCCATCGACAACAAGCATACGTTTGTATCGGATCTGTTGAACGTCGGGACTGATGTCGTTTGAGGAAATATGCCCGACCTCGAGCTTGCCGCGCTTGCCGACCGTGACTTGCGGCGAGGTGGGATTCGGATAGTTGAAGAAGTCTTGATATTGCTGTCGCACAGCCGGTGCGCTGAAACTGGATACTAGATCATAGGCGTATTGAGCCGTATCTGCTGTGTAGCCCTCACGCAGGCGTACATATTCCCACAGCGAAGCATTTATGACGGCTCGGTCTTGGGTTGCGGGCAGTCGTGAGATTGACACTTCGCTGTCTACGGTCCCGTCCGGCCGTACCCAGAGGAACACAGGTACGAGCTTGGCCAACGGGACCATGGCAGCGATGGTAAATGCCTGGGCAACATTTCCCAGGACCGCCACCGCCGCAAAGGCTATAAGGGCCTTTGACAGGCGCCGCGCAGACTTCGCTCGTGTGGTTTGAAACGCTTCCACCTTCTTGTAGTGAGCGGCTAGCGTTTCTCTCTCCACCAGAAGGGCATGTTCAGGAAATTTCACTTGGGCTCTTCCGTACACTCGACCTGAAGATCCTCAGGGGTGGTTTCCCATTGTCCCGCGTTCAGTTGGAATGGCGTACCCGTGCAGGTCGCAAGCCCATCGGTTGTCTTGCAGGCCGCCAAAGCGAGGATCGACAAAAGTAGATAGCGTTTCATGTTTTTGGCACCGCGCTTGTTGATTTGATTAACGACCCGCCGTTTTGGCAAAGTAGCGATTGAGGTTGTTTAGAGGTCGGTTCGCCCCAGCCAAAGAGCCGCCGGCGATGCTGCTGGCGATCGTCGGAAGTGCGACGATCAGAGCGTCGCCAGCCAGGAAAAGCATGTCGAGCTCGTAAAGCCCAATGATCTTGGCTGCTGTCGTGCCCGTGTATCTGATCATCGCAAGCATGACCACCAGCGAGGCTGCTTCTGCCGCGATAACTATCGTCGCAACGATGTTGAGAAGGAGAAGCAGCAGCCCATACGAGAGCAGTTGGCCGATCCATCTGGTAGCCATGTCTCGAGTGTGATCAAAAAGGTAGCCTACAAGAACCAGGGGGCCGATCGCCAGGAGCACCTTCGTCAAAATTCCAACGGCATCATATATTTCGAATGCTGTCCACAGCGACCCGTAGAAAATCCATTGGGCTCCCTCGAAAGCAATTATGTCCTGGCTGTTCATAGGCCCAATTTCGGAAGCAATCATCTGAAAGGCATACTGAGTTGAAGCAAACATCCAGTCGAGCTTGCGGGGAATATCGATGAACGGCAAGTCGCTGCTACTCATCTGGTGAGCAAGTCTTGGAATCGTGTCGTCAAAGACCGTTTCAATATATTTCTGGTAGTTGGCCTGCCCTAAGATAAGGCCGACGACAATCGACACCATGATTACGCGTGAGATACCTCCACGCGCATCGACTTGACCACGCATGACCAGACAGCCTTGGATTATTATCCAAAGCGTCACACACGCAACCAGAGGCGCGCTGATCGCCTCTTGGATTTTTTCAAGCACGTTGTGCAGCCCTGACGTAAAGGCCACATGAAAGATCGTGTGTATGGCGGTGAATGGCGCCGGAATCTTGAAATTCATGGCGTGAGCCTGATTTGTCCCTGATCAGCGGAGCTGAGCCGGATGAACTCTGCGTGGTTCACGGCAGGCTGAAGATCTTGGCGGTGTCCTGGCGTTCCCGACGCTGCGTGGCGGCCTCCTCTGCGGCGTGAAGGCTGCCTTGGGCAGTGGCCATCGTCAGCAGACTCGTGGCCTGGACATTTTGGATCATCGCATCGTGAATCTGCTTTAGGACCAGACCGTTGGTCACGGTGGCCTGCACAATATTTCTCGAGCTGGAAAGCTGACCAAGCGTGTTGTCGTTAGCCTTAAGGCGCTTGTCCATTACGGCCAGAGTGTCGGCTGCAAGAGCTGCGGTATTGGCGGCACCAGCGATTTGTCCCTCTAACAGTTTTCCTTCTGCATCCGTGCCGGTGACTATCCGAGTTGGGTCCTGCGCAATGTTACGCGCCATGGTCGAAACTGGGGCCCGAGCATCAAACATCTGCCCCTCCAGCTTATTGCTCGACGGGTAGTGATTTCCTTGGTTCAGTGCGCCCAGCAGTCCCGTGACAGCAAATGACGACTTCAGCATCTCCACCATTTCGATCGTGGTAGCGAGCGTCTCGGCTGACTTTATAAGGATCGCCGCAGTGGAAGCCGCTGTTAAGGTCGATTGTGTTTCTGTTACTGGGTCGCTAACAACAAATTGCGACCGGGCCTGTGTGCTAAGCAGAAAAGAAGCAGCGACCGTGGTCACTGCAAGCTTGGCAAATCTCATGAATATATCTCCGTCAGTCTTGAACTTCGTGGTAACGAGCCATGAACTTGTCGAGCCACCCGCTTGGGGCATCTCCGTGCTGGTCACGAAGCTGGTCGGCAAAGCGGACCGTGTTGGCCCGCCCCGATAGTACGGCTACGTACTCGCGCATCTGGCCAAGGTCGAATTCGCAAACAACACTCCCGCTGTCGCGCTTGAGCAAAAACTTGCGGCTGCCAATTGACATCCCCTGGCGGATTGCCTCGAACTCCTGCGTGGTGCACTTCAAGCCATCGACATACGCAGCCCGGTCCGCCGTCGGTGATGGGTAGAAAATCTTCGTCATGCATTGTGCAACGAGACTAGCTCCCAGGGGCGATTCCAGCACGTGTTCAGGCTGCTGCGTTGCGAGTATCAACATCCCGTTGTTCTTGCGGACAGTGAGCAAGAACTTGTCGATAACAGCCGAGAACTGGGGGTTGAGCAGATAGAAGCGAAATTCGTCGCAGCTCATGACGAACCGACGGCCATCGACAACAGCGCCGACCCGATGCAGAAGATACGCGGCGGCCGGCGCGCAGACCTCCTCAAATTCCAAGAGTTGCGTCATGTCGAACCCTGTAATGGAGGCATCCAGCTTTACTTCATCGACATCGCCATCAAAGGCCCACCCAAGCGCATTCCCTCGACACCACCTCTGCAGCCGCGCGCCAGCGCCCTCGGAGGGGCCGTGCAGCAGGAATTCGCGCAGGCCCGCAATTGAGCGCATGACGGGTTCGAACGAAAGTTGACGAACAATGCCACGTTCCAGTCGACGGCTTTCCTCCGGCGAGATCGGGCCACGGCCGTCACTCTCGATTAGAGCAATCAACCATTCGCGCAGAAAGTCCAAGGAGGCGGAGGTATTGTTCAGTCCACGCAGAGGGGCCAAGCCGCTCGGAGCGCCTCTGCGCAACGCTAGATATGTCCCTCCGGTGGCTCGCACCAGCAGTTCACCACCCCGGTCCTTATCGAAAAAGACGATGGCACCATCGCGATCGACCACGCTTTGCTCAAGCATCGCGAGGAGAAAGGTCATCAGCGTCGTCTTGCCTTTGCCGACGGGCCCGAATATCGCCGTCATGCCGACGTCATTCTCATGGGGTATGTAGTCGAAAGAAGTTCCACCGTTCGTGCGAAAGCGTGCAACAGCTTTGCCCCAGTGGCCGGAAGCGGAGCCACTTGGGAAGTTCTCAAAAGAGACAAGCCCGGCAAAATTGTGCGAGGTGATCGCCCCGGGGCGTGTTCGCCACCTGTTGTTTCCCGGAAGTTGGGACCAGTACGCGGCCTCCATGCCGATCCCCTCCTGGACGATAACGGCGCCCGCATCGGCCAGCCTTGCGCGCGCATTTGCTGCACGATCTGCAAGGCTGTTCAGGCTGTCGGCATGGACGCACAGGCTCAGATGATGCGAACCCATGACGAACTCGTTGCTTGCCAGTGCGTCCTCTGCCTCGGCAAGCTCATTGATCTGGGTGAGAGCCTTGTCGCCGGCGCTCGTCATCTGGCTGGACTTAAGGCTAAGCTTCGCATGAGCTTGTGGCCGAGTGAGGAAGGAAAAGCTCTGACTGAGAACAAGCGGGAAGTTGGCGGACAGCAAGGGATTTAGCATGCCTGGCCGCGTGGTCGCCGGATATTCACGGAATGAAAACAATGATCCCACGGAGCTGCCCCCCGGCCGTCGAATCTCAAGAGCCCGCTTCCCGCAGATGACCTGGTCAGTGTAGATCGAGGCGCCAAGTGAGCCGGTAACCATCGGAACCGGAAGAAACCGGCACGTCATTATCAGCCGAAGCGCCTCACCGATTTCCGTGAAGAGCACGTTGCCTTTCTCACGAATACCCAACCGGCGCAGACCGTAGCCGCCCAGTGAGCCAGCAATGATCTGCCAGAGGTCCTCCAGGCTTCGAATTTGTACGGCCAGATCGTTGTCATTGCGCCTGGGGGATTTGGCAACGCGCCAGCCGATCTTGCCGATTGCGGTGCGAGGGAACACGACGACAGTCAGGAAGTGATCGTTGCGAAAGAGCTTGCCCGACAGCACACGGCTCTCATAGGCCTCGCTCAGACTGCCAGCGAATGCACTTTGAAACTGGCGCGATGCCGGCTCCGGCACATCGTTGTCTCGCACAAGATGAGCGTACAGCGTGACATTGTCATCGGCGATGTTGCGCAAGAGAGTGTTGAACGCGCGGCAGCGCGAGTTGCGCATCTCAGCGTCTTCCAAATCAAACGGCAGCCCGTTGACGTGTGCCATAGCCATGATCGACCCATCTTCCAGAAGGACAACCTGATCGCTTAGATGTCCGACATACGGCAAATAGATCTCGCCAGATCTCTCGGTCCGGCCACTGGCGCCAAGCATTATACCATTCCTCTTCCGCGTTTCGGCACTCTGATCGGATTGGCGCTGACGCTCGCGCCGCCCCAGATCGGCCCGTCCACGCTTCTGCCGGCAGTCTGCAAATAGAGGAACGCGACGCTTGCGGCGTTATAGTCTCGCTCAACAATCAGCCGTGCTCCGAACCAGAGAGGCACGAGCACGACTTCATAAAGTGGGTTCTTGAGGATAATGATGACGAGCCCCGCCAACATCATGAGCAATCCGGCCAGCGTCAGCGGCACCCCCAGAAACAATGCGGGGCGTGTCGCCGCCACATAGAGGGTGCTCACTTCCAACCTGTCGCTCATCAGCCACCGCCTATGAGCGCCTTGCCCAGGAAGCCGGCGCCAAACATGATGACGATTCCCCCAACGACGCCCGCAACCAGGCCAAGTGAAGCACGACCGAACATCCAGGAGATACCGATGGCCACGAGTCCGAGCACGGCCAGCGATTGTCCGAAGGGGCCAAGTATGAAGGTGCTGATATTCTGGATCATCTTGGCAGGATCCGTCCCTCCGGTCACTTGGGCCGCGGCTGGCCCGCCGGAGAAGACCGTCCAGGCCGCGCCTGCAGCAGCGGCCGGTGCATATTCAGCCGCCATGCGCAGCATGGCAAAAGGCGAACGAACACGCCTTGTGAGCATATGAAATATCTTGAGTGGCTTCATCATTGCATCTCCATGTTCAATCGAATATGAGTTCATTCGGGTTTGAGGGTTCGCGCTCTTTCGTATCTTGGCTGCTTGGCGAGTCGGATGGATCTACCCCCGAGCGGTTTCGCTGATAGGAGCCCCAGACGTCCCACGAATCTTGTGTGGGCTGCTTTTCATTTGTCTGTTGGCTCTGTTCGAGCAGAGGTGGCACGGCTTTCCGCCCGGGTGCCTCAAGGTGTCGCACGTCTCGAGCAGTCGGCTCCGGCCTTCGCTCAAGAAGCCTTGAGATATCCTTTGCGGCCGACTCGACCTTGCGCACATAACCGTTGGCGAAGCCCCGCGAGACGTCGCCCGTGTTATAGGCCGAGATGGCACGGCGAAGCGCCAGTTGCTGTGCCACAGCAGTCATGCCGCCGGCATACCGGCTTTCAAGTAAGTGAGCGGCAGCCGAAAGGGAGGCGCAGGGCTGCAAGGCCCTTTCCGGCGTCAGATTGAGCATAGCGAAGTTCTTGCTGTTTATCTGCATCAATCCAACGTCGATGGAATGTTGTGCTGCGAGGCGGTCCTTGATGCCACGCGTGGCTTGCAGGTGATCTGTCCAGTGAAGCTGCTCACCCGTGGTATTGTCATGTGCCACAAGCGTATCAAACCCACTTTCAATTTTGGCAATCGCGGCGAGCGTAGACGGCGCAACCCAGTGAGCGCATTTGCGCGATAGGCGGTCGAACTCACGGAGGGAAAGTGGCGCGGGCTCGCCCGGGAGGGACGTGGAGGTCAACAAGATGATGGCCAGTGGCCAAGCTGCAATAAACATTCCCGATGACCTACCTCTCTAAGCCGCCGGACGGTTTGGCCCTGTCCGGCACGCGCTTATCGGGGAGGTTTGTTACTCCATGATGTTCAAATGCGGCTTTTTCGGTTTCAATTGAAGCAAAAAGACATTTGTTGGCATGAGCGTGCGTGAAGCACCTTGCGCATGCCGTGGCGTACCGCCGGCCCGATCAGCCAGCGACAAATCCGGAGCCTCTTGGTACGATCGCTCCTGCCGGTGACGTCACAGGCTCAAAGTGACGTCTTGCATAAAGTGAGAATGTTGGGTCGGACGGTAACCGTCACCGGACCAGCCGACGCCCGAAAGGATTAACGCCGGCCACCTCGGCTTGGCACGAGACATACTATTTGGCACAAGCCACTAATGGTGAATCACATTCGTCCTTCCGCCGCGCCTCAACCACGTCCGACCCATGAGCCGGAGGATGTCGAGATGATTCAGGTCCGCAAGCGCCAGATAAGGTGACGATGACTCAAGGAAATGGCAGGCAACTCGGCATCTATGCGGTTGAACGAGTGGTATGAGCAGGCCCTAAACAAACTGACAAAACGGGGAAGCTCGATGCGAAAAAGCGAAAGACCACACGGCAGGTCATGCCGGCGCTTGAAACCGTCTGGTGGCCACTGCTGCATGGATGCGGCATTCGCGATCGCTAAGGCCCCAGCTTTTACCAGTCTGGACGAGCAAGGCCCTCGTTACTGGCCGGCCCGCAGCGGCGAGTGGGCCAAGGGGCAGCTGTTCTACATCGGTGCCGTAGGGTTGCTCGGCAAAAGCTTAGACAAGGCGATTCGAGATTGAAGGTGAGCCGTTGAAACATGTTCTTGTCATCGATGATGATGCCGCAATGCGACGCCTCATCGCCGAGTATCTCACGATGCATGCTTTGAAGGTAACTGCGGTCCACGATGGCAAGCAGTTTTACCATGTTCTTTCACATGAGCCAGTCGATCTCGTTGTTGTTGACCTTAACCTAGACCGGGAGGATGGACTTGCGATCGTCCGCAATCTGGCGACAAAATCGGATGTTCCCATTATAGTGATTAGCGGCGATCGGCTTGATGAGGCGGAAAAAGTGGTTGCCCTGGAGCTCGGCGCAACCGATTTCATTCCCAAGCCTCTCGGGATGCGCGAATTCTTGGCCCGCATTCGAGTGGCGTTACGCCAGCGCATTCCGCGAACCAGAGATCAGCGCTCATTTCGCTTTGGGGCCTGGAAGCTCAGCGTCAAGCAGCGGCGACTGATTTGTGAGGAACGTGGCGAGGTCAAGCTTACCGCATGTGAGTTCAATGTCTTAATCGCGTTCCTGGAGAACCCACGCAACGTGTTATCCAGAGAACGGCTTTTGCTCGCGAGCCGTGTGCGTGGAGAAGAGGTCTATGATCGAAGTATCGATGTCCTAATCATGCGCTTGCGCCGAAAGCTGGAGGCCGATGCGACCAATCCTCGCTTGGTCAAAACATCCCGTGGTGCAGGGTACTTCTTCAACGCTGACGTGGATGTTAGCTACGGAGGCAGCTTGACCGCTTGAAAGGGAGCGATGCTGGAGTTTAGGTGATGATGCTGATCATGCGACGCTCTGCGGCTTCATCGTCGCCGCGTCCTGTCCGCCGCATGAGTCGTGTGCCGATATCCGGCTAAAGTTTTCTGATGCGCGGCGTATGGTGACCATCCGAGACAGGCACCGCGGGCACTAAGGTGCGAGCAGGCCGATGCACACCTGAGCTGTGAGCTCGTGTTGGTAGCTGGCCTCGGGTGTCGTCAGCGGCTCGATCTTCTGGGGTTTTATGGCCTCGGGCGGCATCTCCGCCCTGTTGACCAGATATGCCCAGGCACCGCTCTTCTGCAGATTTTCGGGGCCTCTCGCCAGTTCGTACAAGGGCTCGAAAACCACCGACGAGCAGACCGGATAGGACCTGCTTGAAAACTTGCGCAGGATCAGATGGCATCTCTGGTATCGGTATCGTAACGTCTATTGTGCCCGTGGCGAAATTGCCGACCTGCAGTTCGACCCGGAAGGTCCCGAAACAGGCTTAGCCGAACATGCGCAAGTTCCTGACCGCCGTCGGCGGGTTCCAAGCTACATCGCCTTCCCAACAGTGCCAGCCTGCTGAATTTCGGCAACAGCCACGGTCTGGAGATCGCATCAGCGTCTCTGTCGTCAAAAGAGCTGTTCTGCTTGCCCCAGACATAGAGTTCAACGCCCCGCGTCGGAGCGCTCTCTGCTTCTGAAGCTAGCCATCAGGTCCGCTCGGGCTTGATCGGAGTCTTGCCTGACGGACGACGTGTTTGCTTCGCTTAGCTGCCACCCCATGGCGAGGCTCTGCGGATTCTCAGTCCTCTGCCTCTTCGCCGGTGTCAACAGCGCTGTGTAGCGTTCAGTGTTTATGATGACGCGCCCGCTGTTCACGCGGTTGGTCCTGTCAGCTGTACTCGTCAGCTCGTCCTGGGCCTCGCGCGACTTGCCCAAGTGCGGTTCAAACGGCGGTGGCGCGACTTGTCGGGCTTGCTGCTCTTGCAAGACGGCGTGTTGCACCTGCGACCCGGCTGCTCCAAAAGCTTCCGCGGGGATTGCGGCAAGCTCGTGCGGCAAGCGGCCCTGCCTCAGTCGGTTTTGCAGCGCCTGCCGATCGGGGACGAGGTAGTTGAGGTGCAGCGGCAGCTGCGGGACTGGCCGTTCTGCCAATCGAAGAACCAGCTCGCGCGTGCCGTCCACCACGAAGACGCCGCAATCAACAGCGTTGTTTTGTCGGGCCATGGCGGGTGTCACCACGGTGGTCGCGCCCAGCGTTGTTGCGAGCTCTCGTGCAGGCTCGTCATTGTATCCCAGTCCGTCGCGCTGATGAATTGAGTCGTAGTGATAGGCGACCGCTCTTTCCGGGTCGCGGCGATCAACGAGCAGCAGCGACCAATGCTCGTTGCCTCCCACAGTCACCACCGTAGCCAGGGGATCGCCACTGTTCACTGGCAGGAACACGAAGTCGGCTGCGACGTCGTTGTGATGATAGATTGACAGCAATGTAAGTTGCGGGTCCCGGTCGCGACGGCGCAGTTGCTGGGAGACCAAGGGATCCACCAGCCGCGTTCGGGCGGCGAGCGCTGGGTGGGCCTCCTGCAGGCTCTGCTCCAGCAACCGGTAATCCCTGTGGATATGGGCGTCGCTCAGCAGGTCGGCGCCGAGCACCGCCCCCTGGGGGAGGTTGGACGAGCCTGACGGAAAAGCTCCGATCTGAGCATCGGAGGAGGTGGTCACATCGACCAACGGAACACCGCGATAGGTGTCTGAAAGCCTGGCGGTCGCTTGCGAGGCGGGTCCTAGAGACCTTGCCGGCAGTGCTGCCGCTGCAGCTTCACTCACCGGACCGCGATGGACGAGCCAAAAGTCGTTGCGCCCTTCTGGCCTCACAGCGGTGTAGCCGTGACCTTTAATCTCGTAGTTCCATTCCGGCTTTTCCGCATCCGGCAAGAGGCCATGGTGGTCCAAGGAAGAGAGCATCGCGTCTGGGACAGGTTGAGTCCCATGAGAGAAGTCTTTGGGGACGGCGAACGAGACGTTTATAGAATCCTCGATTGCAGCGGAGGGCTTCTCAGACGTTGCGGAGGGCGCGGCCTCCGCATGCAGCCTTCCGATGTGTTCGGACCCTGTCCCTTGAACGGGTACCCCTTCCAATGGAAATTCACCCAACTGCTGCATGGGGGGCTGCATCGGCACGCGGCCGCCCGAATTGCCGATTTCGCTCAGCGGCTGCTGAATGGCGGCGGCTCGCGGCGTATCCAGGGCCCTCTGCTTCTCGGCTGGCCGCAATAGCGCTGTGGAATGTTCATTGTTGATGATGACCCGCTCGGGTGGCAGCTGGTTGCCCTGATCAACCGCCTCCGGCGAGGGCCGGATCTGCTGTTGGCTGGCTGCTAACGCTGGCGGGGCGGCGGCCTCAACTCCGGCGTGCCCAGAGCCGGCCGCTGCGAAAGCGTCCGCCACGATGCTGTCTGAGGCGGGCTCCGCATCGCGAACCCGTTCCAGCGCCAAGCGGAGATAGTGGTTGCCTGGAAACAACGTCTCGGCGAATTCGATCCGCGAATCATGATCCAGCCCAGAGATTGTCTGGCCCAGACCCTCAAGCGCCTCAGAAAATCTGCGAAGATGGCGACCATAGACAACACGGGTGCTTGAGGCCAATGTGCTGTCACTGGTCACTTGTTCCAAGACATGCGCGTCTGCCTTTGAGGGCACCGTCACTGGCCACCGGCCAGTCGCTGAATAGCCCGGCTCATGATACGCACGGAGGACGTTCAACGCCGGCTTTATATCCTTAATATCATTGTTTCCCGGAAAGAACGTATCGAGGTGATCGAGCAGGGATTGGTGATCTTTTAGATCAGTCGCTTGGCCACGAGCGCCGAGATCATTCGCCAATCGGCGAAGTGCAGACGAGTATATTCGGAGCGTCGGCGCGCGAAGGTGTTGCTGAGCCGCAGCCTGGGCGATCGCCTTATCAATAACGTCCCGGTGTTCGTCGGACAGATGGGGATAGCGGGTATCAGGGGCGCCAGCAGTAGCTGAATAGCCCGGCTCATGATACGCACGCAGGACGTTCAACGCCCTCTTCATATCATCGTTTTTCGGAAAGAAAGCATCGACATGATCGACCAGGGATTGGTGATTTTTTAGATCAGTTGCTTGGCTACGAGCGCCGAGATCATTCGCAAATCGGCGAAGTACATTCCTGTATTTTCGTACCGTGTTCTCGCTATATTTTTGCTGAACCGCAGCGTGGGCGATCGCCTTATCAATAAGGTCCCGGTGTTCGTCGGACAGATGGGGATAGCGGGTACCACGGGCGCCACTCGCGACAGGATCGGCTCGGCGCGGCTCGGCCACGTGCTGCTCAAAGCCCGCCTGCCGCGCCTGGCCCGCATCCGGCAAGGACCCATGGTGGTCCAAGGAAGAGAGCATCGCGTCTGGGACGGGTTGAGTCCCGTGGGAGAAGCCTTTGGGGAGGGAGAATGAGACGTTTATAGAGCTCTCAATCGCAGCGGGGGGCTTCTCAGACCTTGCGGAGGGCGCGGCCTCCGCATGCAGCCTTCCCATGTGTTCGGCCCCTGTCCCTTGAACGGGTACCCCTTCCAATGGCAATTCACCCAACTGCTGCATGGGGGGCTGCATCGGCACGCGGCCGCCTGAAGTGCCGATTTCGCTCAGCGGCTGCTGAATGGCGGCGGCTTGCGGCGTATCCAGGGCCGTCTGCCTCTCCGCTGGCCGCAACAGCGCTGTGGAATGTTCATTGTTGATGATGACCCACCCGGGTGGCAGCTGGTTGCCCTGATCAACCGCCTCCGGCGAGGGCCGGATCTGCTGTTGGCTGGCTGCTAGCACTGGCGGGGCGGCGGCCTCAACTCCGGCGTGCCCAGAGCCGGCCGCTGCGAAAGCGTCCGCCATGATGCTGTTGTGGTCGCCCGGTCCAGCGGACATCCCCGGGTCGCTGAAAAACAACGAGGCGGCTTGATCATCCTGCCGTCGCTGAAGCACTTCGCTCAACTTCTGTTCCAGTCGAAGAAGCTCCTCTGGATTGGTTGGCGGCTCGTCAGCTTGATCGAACAGCCTCCGGGCCTCGGCAAGGTGCTGCTCAACGCCCACTTGCCGGGCCTGGCCATCATCCTGCCGTCGCTGAAGCACTTCGCTCAACTCCTGTTCCAGTCGAAGAAGCTCCCCTGGATTGGTTGGCGGCTCGTCAGCTTGATCGAACAGCCTCCGGGCCCCGGCAAGGTGGTGCTCAACGCCCACTTGCCGGGCCTGGCCCGCTTGCCCCTCTTCCAAGCCGGCGTCCTGCACCTGCGACGAAGCTGTAACACGGGATGGATTACTATTTGGCGGGTTCATATTAGCCTCACATCAAACTGTATCGTCAAAGTCCTGCGCCATTCCCACGCAGCGGGTCATCGAGTTGAGATTCTGCAGAGATCCCCTCGTCTGCTATCGTCAAGGGTACCGGCTCCGGGAGGGCGCCTGTCTGGTTTTCAAAGATGCGTTTCAGAATGCGATCCGAAAAATATCGCACCTTCCTCAAAAGCAATGGTGGCAGACCTTTGACGAACACGATCTCGTACTCGTCATCGAGCAGCCGCACCTGTTCGGGACGCAACAGCGGTGCACCCTGATGTGAATTCTGGATGTTCCAATCGAATGTTCGCGCCTGACTGTAGGAAATCGATTGGGCTTGAAATGTATATTCACCGATAGCTTTGGAAATGTAGTTCGGAGTCTCGTCGTCGGCAGTGGCCATGAACACTTGCAGGCCGGTATTGCTGAGAAAATTCTGCTTGCCAGCCTCGCCATAGGCCCCCGTCAGTGCCGAGAGGCTCTGGATGATGAGCATGAAGCGACCCTTGTAGCCCGCGATGGTCGTAATTGCGGTCTCGATCGCCTCCAGCTTACCCAAGTGCTTGAACTCATCGAGCAGAAACAGAACTTCGTATTTTTCATCCCGGCGAGGCAGCGACCGCTGTAGAATTGAAACGATTTGCTGAAAGAACAGGCGTATCAAAGGCGCGACCACCTCAAGATCGTTCGGACTAACGCAAAGGTAGATGCACGTTTTGCGACGGCGAAGATCATAGACTGAAAAGTCTGAGCGACTTGTCGCCGCCTTTACAGCGGGATCCGCCCACAAATTGAGCCCGCCATCGCCAAGGACGGACGTGTAGGAGGTCAGGATTTTTGTATCGTTCCCGGCCATGTCGTCGAAGATGCGTTGTGCCTCTTTGTTCCGGGTCTCCATGGCGAGTCGCGCGAAGAGCTTAAACTTCTCACCCGGCTGGGCGAACAGATCATAGACAGCGCCGATTGTTGGCGTGCCCCGCTCGATGCAGGCGAGGATGCCCGCGACAAAGAGATCTCGCGCACCGTTGACGAAACCTTCCGCGCCCTCCCCCTTCGCCGTAATTAGGTTTGCCGCCAAGCGGCGGGCTTCGGTGAATTGCTGCTGTGGAGACAGCGCTATAAGGTCCAACAGCGGATTATAGCAATTCGTGCGCCGCTCCGAATCCAGCGGCGCAAATTTGAACACCTCGGCGCCGGCGGCCTGCCGCGCCCTCGAGGTAAGCTCAAAGAGCTCCCCCTTGACGTCGAGAGCTATCACCGAGCCTTGGAATGTAAGGAGCGTTGGAATGACTATGCCGACGCCCTTACCAGCACGGGTCGGTGCAACGATAAGGCTGTGAGGCTGCTCGCCATTGGTCAGGTAGTAGCCAGGCCAGAAAGGGCGACTCGTCTTCCCAAATACCGGGCCTGTCACGCCACGGTATCGTCGTAGATAACCCGTGCGTCGCATTTCATCCACTCGCGCCCACCGCGCCGTCCCGTGATGTTCGAGTTTGCGCCGTAATACGATCTGCTGAATCAGCAAGATGACCGCGGACGTTGCGAGCACGATAGCTACGCCCCCATAGAAGACGGGGGTTACGAAACCGCGATAGAAGGGCGTCTCAAACCAAAAGGCACGGACGTCAAACGTCATCAAAGCCTCGCTGCTACCCCCATGGCGGAACGTTGCATACAGACTTGCCGCGCAGAAGCCCAAGGCGAGTGAGCACGCGATGCTAATGGCTATGTTGGGAGGCGTCGGTTTTGTTGAAGACATTGTTCCATTGCCGGATCAGCCGTAGCTAATGCTGCGCTTTGCTTCAGACACCGGACCGACGTCGCGCGATGTCGCCGCTCGACAGATCGATGCCGGAGCGGGTGGTGCGATGCTTGCATCGCACCACCCGGCGGACGTGGTTGTTGAACGCTACCCTAAAGCAGGCACGTCAACGGCCAGCGAATTGGAAATGGCAAGGCCGTGAACGGAATTCGGGGAGAAAGCGTCACCTACTATGGCCGAGACCTCAACGGCCGGAGCGTTCTCTGCTTCTGGAGGCAGCCATTAGATCCTCTCGGGCGTGATTGTAGGCGTGGCTTATGGACTGCCCGACTTGACCACCCCGCCGCAGCTGTTCATAGGAGGTTTGCGGGCCGACCGTATCACGGACTGAAGCCGTAATACCTGCTATGTGGCCATCCAAATTCGCACTCCGTTCCTCTGCTGCATGCTGCGGCGGAGGCATGTTCTGCAACAGGCCATGCAGGTCGGGAAGTGAGTTAGCTTGCGCTTTTTGATTTGCGTCTAGCTGGTGATACGCGGTCACAATGGCATTTTGGGCGGTCACCTTGACCATGTGGTGCTGATGAGGGTCAGCAGCCAATTCAATGGCCTGCTCAAAAATGCGAGATTTATTTTGGTCATTAAACTTACCGAAGTTTTGCGCCACAAACATAACCCCTAGAGCTTGCTCCATTGGGTCCATGTTGCCAATGCGATTAACAAGTGCAGTCTGCTTCTGGGGCCCTAAAAAATGGCCTACATTACTCGCCGCTTGGACTTGGAACAATGCTACATCATCCGAGTTGAACCCCAATCCGGCCGTCAATCTGTCGACCAGATCGTTGGCTGATCGTCCGAGCTGGTTGTTGCGCCTATCAAATCTGCTGAGGTCAGATTCTTGCCCGGGTGCCACGTCCTGAACGGCACGTCGCATTTGCCTCTCGGCGGCTTTGAAGCTCCCAAGATCGCGTGCTGTATCGCGCGGGTTAGCGGTTACTAACCGTTCTGCAACATTGGTCAGTGGCCCGCCTGGAAGGCCCTGGTCGTTACGCCGTTCCTCGGCCCTCCTCCCATCGCGGGATGAACTTCCAGCTGCACGTTTTGGTCTGCTATCGCGATCCATTGCTCGGCCTCCAAAGGCGTTTCTCTACCCCATTAGGTTACCACCCAAGCTTGATCTGCTAAACCAATATGGTGTTACACTTGTAATCTCGCAGAGGTTCTCCCAGCGCTCTGGGTCACGCCGAGAGCCCTTCTAAGCCAAAGAAATAGGATGAAGTTGGGCTCAAAGGCGATGCATGTTTCGCAGCCTGACGGCACGAATGGCATGCCGACGCCGCCTCTTTCGCCTGCTCCTACCCTCGTTGGAAAACCCCGGCATGATGTCGCCCGCAGCAGCATCTCCTTTGAGAGCAGGCCTGCATGCTCGAGCGTTTGGATGACGGCCATCGCCTTTCCAGCCGATACCCGCGGCTATCCTCCTCCCTTGGCGAGGAAATCAGCCGCGTCCTGGTCGGCAATTTGCACAGCGCCGCGCTAATAGCATTGCCATGCCACCACCAAGGGTGTCCTGCTCCAGATGGGGTTAGACAGCCTTCGCTATCCAAGCTCGGCAAAGGGTCGCCGCCCTTCCAGGCAAACTCGTCCTGTTTCTTGCCGCCTGGTCGATCGCGATTTCGGCGCTTACCTCGCCACTCGATGCGCCGAGCTCTCTGCCGAAGGCAGTCGCGCTACCCCGACGCGCGTCAAGGGAAATCATGTCCCTTTGCTGTGGGCGCCGGTTCCGGTACTGAACCACACGGTCGTCATCGTGACAGGCCTCCCGACCTACCCGGATGCTACTTCCTCTACCATCTCACGGCACCGCGCGCGGACGTCGGCGACACACGCAGGCACACCCGAACAAGTGCGCATCGTAGCGGCGTTGGTGCAATTGTCGCTCGCGACAATTAGCCATCGCCACTCGACCCACGTCGAACACCGCCAACGCACGGTTCAGCGGCAATTACAACTCCCGTAGTTGTCGCTGAGCCGTTGCCAAATCCACAGCCTCCTGATAGTCGAATCACACCGCGCGGCGCGGCCTCCAACCGGCCATCATAATCGACGCCCACCGGTCCCCATAATCGTCGCGCTACGCACCTTACCCTAGGTGATCAGAAAGGTGAAAAGATTGGGAATTTGCGGCTCCAAATCCTCCGGATCGGCTCGACATTCCGCACATGACACGCGAGAATCCACGGCATCGAACTTTGAGAGCAGCATATCAGCGCTGAGGGTCTCGCTGGGTACGCTTCCCGACAGTTTGCGATGGGGCGGAGATGTGCCTCTGGAGCAACATCAGATCCAGCAGGCCGCCTACCATATGGGAGCGTTTGTCGTCGGTGACGAGGTCACGAGCCCGAGAAGACTCGCGACGGCCGGGCAAACGGTTCACCACGTCCGCCTGCTGCTCAAGCATGGCCGGGGAAACGTTAAGGCGGACGACATTCCCTCGCACGGCCACAACGGCATCGGATCGTCGGTTGCACTGCGGGGAATAGACGCCACCAACAAGGTTGCACGGGCCGTACTCATGGGAGCGGCGGTCTGCGATCAGACCGCTCCCCTTTCCGCCATCGTCCACGCCCCACACATGGCGGCCAACGAGCTCAGTACGACCTATGCTGCTACCGTTCCAATGAAACAAATAACCGACGAAGGTGATGAGATCCCAGTCAATGCGGCTCACACCTGGAACGAACTGTGGCGCGAAAGCCGCGATACGAGCTCAACCGTGGTCATGGATGCCTGGGCCAACGGTCCCGCTGTTCGGTTGAAGGACAGCGCATGGGGCCGAGAGCCAGCCTGGCAAGGTCCTTGGTCGATGGACAAAAGCGAGGCTGAATTCCTGAAAAACCGTGTTGAGGGGTTGATTCCGCTCCTGCATCCGGACAGTGATGACGACGTTCGCAACGATTTGCGCAGGAAGCAAGACGCACCCACATCCTACAACAAATATGCAGAACCACAAGTGATCTCACCTGAGTTCGCCAAAAGTGTACGCACGGCATTGTCCCGTTTTCCTGAAGACAAAAAAACGGAAATCGCATCACGGATGATTCGCGAAGCCTTCGGAATGGATCCTAATCAAAACGCAGTGCAATCAGTTCTGGTGGCTGCCAACCAACTGGACTCGCTGCCCCGGCCTCCCGTGGTGCCGTCGGAATACTCAACGGCAAGAGGATCGAATCGTCCGGTTGCTGAACCGCGGGGCGCCGCTAACGCACGAGCTGATTTAGCGTCTTCCACGAGAAGCAGAGAACGCTCGAGTCGAGGTCGATAAGCTTTAGCGGCGTCGTCACGTTGTTTAGATGTGGCCACGTGAGGGGCTATGCAGCCGGCCATTCGGGCGTCCCGCGCAAGCGTCTCGGTAGACCATGTAGCGCAGCGTCGCGCGCCATCGGGCGGCTGCCTCCACGCTCATCTGTATGATGACCGCATCGACCTCTTCCTCGGGCCGGACCAGGTGATGACCACCAACCGGATCCGCGTCAGACAACCCGGTTGGGGCACAGTATCGATTTCCGGCACTTCGTTGCGAACCTGAAGCGCAAGCCCCAGGCGTCGCTGATCGTACTGTTGCGCGTGACGTCCGGACCAGGGTGAAATCGGTCGTTTGCCGCGGCGGGAGCGGCTTGAGCGAAATCGCGGCTGCCCCGGCGTCGCAGAGCCTGGTCGGGGCGCCGCTTCAGGTGGCCATGAGGGGCTTCGATCGATCCGTTCTCATGGGCTTCGCCGCGGCTGTTGCGGGTGGCGCACATTCCGTAATGGCGACACAGAGCCTGGTAGCTTCGGGTGAAATCGCACTGGGCGTCGGCATCGAGGTTCTTGCAGGCGGCCGAGAGCGAGTCACTGCGGTGTTCCGCCGGCACACCACCCAGCCTCCACAGGGCATCCTGCAATGTTCCGACAAGGCGGTGAAGCTCTCTCCGCCGAATAGAGGAGTTGCTCAAGATCGATGGCATCCTGTCCGTTACCATCTTCGAGACCGTGCAGGACGAGTTCGGGGGAGGATGCCGTTCCCGACGGCGTGAGGCGCACCCTTGAGCGCCGGATTGTCCAGTGGAGGGCGCTGAGCGGGG
Organism: Mesorhizobium sp. WSM3873; assembly: GCF_001672445.1. Taxonomy (NCBI): domain Bacteria; kingdom Pseudomonadati; phylum Pseudomonadota; class Alphaproteobacteria; order Hyphomicrobiales; family Phyllobacteriaceae; genus Mesorhizobium; species Mesorhizobium sp. WSM3873. The sequence continues at coordinate 60,754 of NZ_LYTM01000057.1, forward strand.
GCGAGAAGGAGATCATCTTCGCGCAGCGTCACGCGATCGGCCGACAGGGACTGTCGGACTTTACCATCTGCGACGATCTGCGCATCACCATGGGCGGCGAGTGCTTCGGCCATCGCCTCTTCCATTTCTGTCTTCGCCTGTAGCGGTTGGGAACATGCAGCGGTCGTGCAACAAGGATCCGCGCCTCCATCAAAGCAAAATCGCGCGGCCACACCTGTTCGAGAGGGTCTGGCCCGGTTCGCCAGTGGCGCTCGCGCGATCCGACGCTCGCTGCGGTCGGTGATACCGGCCTTATTTGGGGACCAGTATCGATCAATGAAGCGGATGAGCTTGCTTCTGAAGTCCGCCCTTTGCAGTTCGGGAATCGCACCTGATTCCTCCAAGCAAGAGCTGCAGGGTGGTTCGATCCGGCACTGATCCTTGCGCAGGGGGTTGGGTTTGAGCCGGTGCCGGACCGAACCGTCTCAGAGGGCAACGCCGGCTATGTCGTGGATGATTGGGGCGACCGCGGCTAAACGGTGGCGATGATGTGTCACGGAACCACCGTTTCCAACACGCACCTGCCAAACGTGACCAGACGTTTCCGACGGCGCGGCGCAGCTCGGCTTTGCGGTTCGGCCGTGACCCGCGATGTTGGCTGTTGGAAGAGTACGACCGATCACAGCGGTCGGGATGAAGGATAGGGAAACACTTACAAATAGTGATTCCGCAGCACATACGAGCGATTCACGCACAGTGACCAGCCGCGCGGCTCGACCGGCGCGAACTCGACCAGATCCCCCTGAGGGACGTGGATCATCGCCACACCTAACTCTTGAGGCAAAACGCCGTGGCGCCATCGCTCTCTGTCGAGTCGACCGAGGTTCCGACAGCAATGCTGCGTTTCTGGGCGGCGGCCGCGACGACGAGATCTCCTGGATGTGGGAGGACTGCAAAGAATTGGGGCAATGGTGGGCTGCAGTACACGCTCATCGAACCACCCGCCCTTGTGAAAGACCAGCGAGCTATGTCGATTACAATGCCTTCTTGAAGAGGGAGACTGAGGCGGAGATCCTCTGGCACAGGAGATCGGGCCGGACGTGCTGGTGCACGGCGAGTTCGAACGAAACGACATGGTGCAGCATTTCGGCGAGCAGCTGTCCGGTCGCCTTCACCCAACGCGGCTGGGTGTACAAGTTATTGCCCCGCCACCTGCGCACTCCCATCTTCACCGACGCATCGCGGCCTGATCCGATGACGTCGCGCTGGTGGCATTGGCCCAGTCGATGACGGAAACCAATGCTCACGCGCCCGACGCGATCGCTATTTTCCCAAGATCTGCGATTGAGGTCGAGGTGTTGCCGCCGTTTCAGTGGGTAAGAGGGGATAAGCTATCTTCGGTAGCTTTCCGGTCAGTGAATTAAGGAAGGCAACGATCCGGTCGACTTCGTATTGCGTTAATTCTTCGCCAAGCTGCGTGGTCCCCATGGTGGCGACGGCCTGTCTCAGGTCCCAAACCTTGCCCGAATGAAAGTACGGCGCCGTGATTGCTACGTTGCGCAGCGGTGCCACGCGGAAAACATAGGAATCCTCTGGTACATTGGTGACGGCAAATCGTCCCTTGTCGTTCTCCGGCAGAACGTCGGCGCTAGGCTTCTCAACGACTCCGAACGGATAGTAGCCTTCCCCTCCAAGATTGACGCCGGAATGGCAGGACGAGCAGCCCTTTTCTATAAAAAGGGCCAGGCCCTGTTTTCCTTCGGGACCGATGGCGGTGTCATCGCCATTGAGGAAGGCGTCGAAGGGCGCCGGCGTGACCAGTGTCGCCTCGTAGTCTGCGAGTGCATTGGCTAGATTATCGAAGGTGATGGGTTCGGCCTCCCCCGGGAAAGCTGACTGGAACCACTCCATATATTGCGGCATCGATTTGAGTGTCTCGACCACTTGGTGCGATGTGTTGGCCATCTCGGCACCGCCCTGTATCGGCCCTTTGGCCTGAGCTTTCAGGTCTTCGGCGCGACCGTCCCAAAACTGCGATTTGTTGAAAACAGAGTTAAACACCGTCGGCGCGTTGCGCTGCCCCTTCTGCCAACCATGGCCAATGGAAGTTTCACGATTGTCGTCACCTCCGGTGGCCAGGTTGTGGCATGAGTTGCAAGAGAAAACGCCTGAGGACGAGAGGCGTGGATCGAAAAACAGCGCCTTGCCGAGGGCGATCTTCTCCGGCGTCCTCGGGTTGTTGGTGACCTCCGGTATGGATGGCAAGGACTTGAAGATGGCCAATGCCGTTTCTCTGAGGTCTGGCGGAATGGACTGCGCAGCAAAAGCTGTGGCTGCCACCAGCGCAACAGCCATCGCAATGAATAGAAATTTCATAAATGGATTCCTTAGGATGTGCACGGAACCATTGTCCACATGCGGCCAGCGAACGCCCTGCGCTAGATCAGCGGATCGAGGGGAATCGTGCCTGGACGACAAGTTGCGATCGACTTGTGCGTCAAGTTCTGCAAAATGGCTGGCGGTGACGGGATGCGTCCGCCGAGCAGCCCCCATGTAGCGGAGCGGCGGGCGCACCGGGCCGCGCTCAGGCGGCCAATGCCCTCAGGCTCTCCTTCTTGTCCTCGCGAGAGATGCTCCATGTTGAGGTAGCGGGTCGCCTCGAGCCAGGTCTCATGGATCTCAACCACCAGCGCCCGAACCAGCCGCATACAGCTCTGCGGATTGGAGAACCAGCCGCATACAGCCTGCGGATTGGGAAAGATGCGCACGAAAGGGCCGGCCACCGTTCTTCGCCTCGGTGAGGTCTAGCCATAGCTAGTAAAGACGCGGGTACGATCCCAGAATTCTAATGCCATCGATCGCCGCCAACGCAGCCAGCGCCGGGTTTGTCGAAACATGTCCAGCGACATCGATGACATACTGATGGGTGTCCAGCCGCTCGCATGTCGGGCGCTCATAGATGTTGAGAACGACCAAATCTTCCTTCCAGAACATCTTCAGTATATAATTGAGGTTTTGCTCTGAAACGCGGAGATGAAGTGTCGTCCGGTCGAATCCAGTCGGCGCAGGAGTCTTGCGCCCAAGCACCCACCACCGGGTTACGTTATGTAGCCCTTCTTCGATTCCTGTTCGCAAGAACTGCAGATTGTACAGCTTGGCTCCAAGTGCAGGACCAAATGCCGCTATCGAAGGAGACTTTTGCTCAGCCACGAAAGATGTCGCTCCCGTGCGGCTCTCTCGCTCAACGTTCGGCATGTTCTCGTCGAGCCACGCGGCCACCTCCTGCAAGGCTACGGGATGGCCCATTACCTTAGTGATCGTCGAGAAACTCGCATCCTCGGTTGCAATCAGGCTGTAGCTCAGGATCTTCGGATACTCGGCGATGATCCTGGGAGACCTCAAGCTCAGGATTTGATCGAGGTAAGGAGTGGTTCCGACCAGAGAGGTCGTAACTGGGGCGCATGCAACGTCGACGCAGCCCTTTTCATATGTTTCGAACAATCCATCGCTGAACGGAACGAGTTCAACTTGGTCACCAAAGATGTCCAACGTGGCTTGATGTGTCCAAGTACCCTCGGGGCCAATGTACCCGGCCCTCTTGATCCCGGAGGTGTCAATCACTGGAGGCCGCTTGAATTGCTCGTTCATCCCCCGGCCACACTGGATCGAGAGAGCGTCAGACCCACATTCCAGGAACAATCACAATGGAGAGGTTCACTGCAGAACATGAGAGCCGGGGACCTGCTCCTCTTCACTCGCAAACATCTTGTTTCAGTAGGAATTAGCAGCTTCCCACAAATCTGCCCCGGTCGGCGATGGGCTCCATGTTCTTGTCCGCTCTATGCGGCGGTCGGTGGCACGTCTGCCCGAATCTTGCCGGGCAGACGCAGAAAAGTTCAGCTAGCTTTGCTGAGACTGCCAGCGGAGGACTTGCCGGTACGGCGGTCCTGTTCGATCTCGTAGTTGATCTTCTGGCCCTCATTAAGGGTCGAAAGGCCCGCTCGTTCGACAGCCGAAATGTGGACGACAACATCCTGACCACCATTGTCGGGCTGGATAAATCCAAATCCCTTGGTGCTGTTGAACCACTTTACCGTTCCGGTCGCCATAATCGTATTCCTTTGTAACCATGTCGATGTGGGCAGGCCATAAGCCAGTCCGCTTCATAGCCGAGATTTCAGGAGCAGCAAAAGCGAAAATCGCAAAAGCCCGCTCTTATCGCAAAGCGACTCGCAAGGCCCACCATGATCGCCTGTCGCCGGAAGCATCGAGCCTGGAAGCCTGCTGAGGGCTCATCCCGGCCCGGCGCTGTCCACTGATTCACTTTCTCCCAGTGAGGGTACGAGGGCGCGGCACCTTCAAAATGAGGGACGACTCACTTCGGTCGAACCTTTGCACACCGCCCGGCCACCACAACCGAAGGCAATCGATAAATCTTCGGTCGCTGCGCGGGACACTTTTTGCGACTGCGGCGCGGCCACCCGACGACATCAAGGCAACGAATTTCCTGCTCTACAATGAGGCGGTCGTCATCTCCCCCATCACTGCGCCCATCGTCATCCATATGGCGTGGTACAAGATAGGCAGCGCCGACCGGCCGCCGGGAAATCCGGCATGCGCTTTATTTCGACCTCTGATGTTCAAAGCGACGGCCAATCACCCCGCCGGCGAGTTAAAACCGCGCGGTGGCCGAGATCGGCGGTCCGCACAACGCCTTCACCTTTATACCGCGTTCTACAAAAGAGTGGCGCCCTCGGCATTGGAGCAGATAATGAGCGCTCGGACGGCGTCGGCGACGAATACGTATCCGCTCCGGTCTGCGATTCAGCGTTTATTACAGCCCCAGTTTCCTAGTCAGTTCCGCGTTCTCCTTGCGCAAGCGTTCCGCGAGCAGGCTCTTCAGTCGCTTGTTTTCTTCCTCAAGCGCGACGAGGTCCTTCAGATTGTCACCATCCGACGCAGGCGGCGCAGCCTTCTTCCATTTATAGTAGGTCTGTTCCGAGATGCCGGCCTGCTTTACGGCACCCTTGTGAGTGGCGCCGCCACCGATAGACTTCTCGATCTGGGCGAGCATCTGGGCACGCTCCTTTTCAGAGTAAATCTTCCGTCCGGTCCGCACGGCCGCTGCTGGTGCTTCCGTCGCCTGAGGCGCCGTATTGGCGGCATTCTTCCGAGCAGGCTGCCTAGGCTCACCCTTCGCCTTCCGCGACCGTGGTGCTTTCTTCTTTTCAGGCGTTTCCACTTTGGCTGCCGGTTCCGTTGCAGTTTCAGCGTCCAAGAGATTTGCCATAAGATGCTCCGCTCGCGGTTTGTGCATGTGTTCAGCATCAAGTGCTACGACGCTAGAGTCAATAAGGCGACCATTTGGCAACTCCATCTCCTTGAGTTCCCTTGTTGTCTCGGCCATTGCTGCGGAGAGATCGACATCGCCCCAGATGGAACGACCCCGTTTTTGAGAACTGCGCTTCTGTCTGATCTCCACCGTGAACGGTCGGGTCTGCCGCCTCATAGTTTCTTCCTTGTTGGATACGGATTGGTGCGGAAGTCGCGGCAGACACGAATGAACGTCTGGCCCTTCTGCTGTCGCCCGAGCTATATGCATCCGACGGCACGAGCAAGCCTGCTGGCTACTCACACCCTGAAGACCGTTTTCTATAAAGCCTGTGAGCAGGTAGGCTATGCCATCTCGGGCATCGACGAGGAGGCCGATACCCCAAAACATGGCAGCATGCAAAAGCTATTTCCCCGTGTGTCCGATAGTACTTGACGGCTTGCACGCAACTCAAAGAAGCTGCTCCAGAGCACCGATGATCTCGGTCCCGAAGCTCGGTCGCCGTAGCCGCAGAAGAGCAATGGGCCGATCCGTTTTGGCACCGCGCTGCTGGCCCTGCTATGGACGAGCGACGACGCAAACGCGAGTCCTTGCGCCTTGAATGACCTCGATGAAACCTTCCGCGGCCCAACTGGTCGTACGCGACGGTAACCGTGGTTCCCGAAACGCCGAGCTCATTCGCCAGTTCGCCGGAGGACGGCAGTTGACTGCCCCGTTCATAGACCCCGGCCAGGATCTGGTCGCGAAAAGCTTCGTAGACCTGGCGCGGGCCCAGGTCTTGCGAGCGACCTGCCGACGCGGCACGGGACTGATGGATCAACGCCGGATTGGGAATTACGTGCCCCTTATTCCACTGTTGGCCTTTGTCCGAAAAAAGGCGCCGTTAACGAAATTTTTTAACCCTCCAATGCTTAATCCCGAGACTGGAGGCGTGAGCTGATCAATGGGTGACTCAAGCATAAGCGCGTTTCCGCTGCATCGTCGGCGGAAATTGGTCGAAGGTATCGCCCGGGTTCTGGAATCCAAGAACGGGGAGGACGCCAATGCCTTCTGGCGCAGCACCGTGAAGACAATTCTCGTCCAACTGTCCCAATTAGGAATTGCACCGGGGCTCGCTGAACAGGAAATTGGAACGCTTCTCCGTGCTATCTTAGCCGATATAGCCACCCGGTCTGCGAAAGTCGAACAATAGCATCGGCTCACGCGCAAGGATTGCAGGCAGCGCCGGTGGCCGCGCCCACCTCCATTTCCGAGGTTCGCGCCCTCGACGAGGCGGCTTGCGGTCGGCTACGTGAAGCCGGCGATCTGGGTGACGACGTGCGTCTGACGGTCGAGCGCGGCGAGCGCAACTTCGCCAGCGGGGACCGCGTTATCTTCCTACGCAACGAGCGCGGCCTTGACGTCAAAAACGGCATGCTCGGGATGATCAGGTCAGCGCGCAATCCATGATCGTGCGCACCGATCACGAGCGTAGCGTCTCGTTCGACCTAAAGGATTATGACCGCATCGATCACGGCTATGCCACAACCATCCACAGGCACAGGCATGACCGTGGACCGCATACATGTGCCGGCGACGCCGGGCATGGACGCCCATGGCAGCTACGTCGCCCTGTCGCGGCACCGTGACGGCACGGACCTGCACTATGGCCGCGACGATTTCACCGATCGGGACCGGCTCACCCGCACCTGTCGCGCGACCGGGCCAAGGACATGCGTCAGATTATGAGCGCGCCGGTTCGGCGCAGCGCCATGCCTAGCGGCGGGGAATCACGTTCCGCGAGCGTGTTGCCGACATCGTGCGCAAGGTCCTGGCTGAAGACTACGAAATATGTTCGATCCGCCGCAGCGAGACAGACCGCCGAGGACGGGCAAGCGGCGTTGCGGAGAGCCCGAACCGATGCGCTCGTGCGTCATGCCCGCGCCGTGGACGCGATATTCAACGACGACGGTGCCGGCAAAGAGGCCAGCCCCGATGCTGTCGCGCGAACTGGCCGACGCCCGAAAGTCTTCGATGAGGTGCGGCCCCATGGCTGGCGCGATGCTGAGGCGGCTTACGTCAAGACTCGGAGCGTGTCGGCGAGGCCGCTGCCGGACGGATCAACCGCGTCATCCGTGCTCTCCAGCTTGAAACCGAAATCCGCACCGGTCCGAGCCGCCGTGCCGACCGCTTCGTGGAACGCTGGCACGAACTCGATCGGACCAGCCAGCATCAGTATCGGGCGGCGACATGCCCGGTTACAAGGCCACGCGATCGGCGAGGGGCGACATGGCCAAAAACCTCGAACGCGATCCGCAGCTTGAATCCATCCTCGCCAACCGTAAGGGGGACCTCGGCATCGCCTTCGAATCAGGTCGTCGTCTCGGCCTGGAACTCGCCTTCAATCACGGCATCGACATCGGAAGACCCCGGGGCATCGGACTGTAGACCCGTCCGATTAACCGCCGTCTCTACGTCGGGCTACGACGACGCGCAAAACCCTCTTGCGCGCCCATAACTGTCCGTCCTTTCTGGATCAAGAGCAGCCAGAAACAGCCGGCAGGAGGCAGCACGACCATGCCCGAACCAGACCGTATCATTCGCCTGAAAACCGTCCTTTCCCGGACCGGTCTGTCCCGATCTACAATCTATCGCAAGATCGCCGAAGGCACCTTCCCGCGCCAGATCCAAATCAGTGTCCACGGTTCAGGCTGGCATGAATCCGACATCAGTCGCTGGATCACCAATCCCGTTTCGTGGCGTCCGCAAGACCAAGGCGACAAGTTCTGATGAGGGTCCTGCCGCGGGAAGCTGGTTGATCGAGACGCGCGGTCGCCGCCTGAGCGAGCGAAGACGGCAAACCGGAAACGACAGTCGGCCTCGCGCCCATCAAAATGGGTTGCTCAAGCAAGGCAACTTTGGCGGTGGTGCCGGTGTGCGCTTGTCACGGCGTTTCGAAAGTACGTAGGATCACGTTCTTGACCTGTGGGTTCTTCAACTAGATCGCCTAACAGCGCACGTTCGCCTTGGCCTAGTTGCCGATCCGAATGCAGCAAATCAACCAATTCGGCTGCGTCGCGCAATACGGCTTTGCGGACGGCGTTGCCGAAGCTCACGTCATAGAGCTTGGTGTTTTCCCGCCCTGCAAAAATGCAGCCCAATCGCTCATCATGGTGCGGCGCTTCTCAATCATGGTTTCGCGCCGGTATGCGGCCTCCACGTCGCTGCTGATGGCGTGGGCGAGTGCAAATTCCCGCATATCTCGGGGATAGTCGGACAACTCCCCTGCCCAATCAGAAAACGTTGGCATTGGATGATGCGAATTGCAACGGCGCGAGACAGCCATTTCAGATTAACACGTTGATATGTCTATATGGTTTGCACTTGTTGAGACAACTTGAGATCGCGATATGGCTGTCGCTGGAACACGCATTCTGGCCAGGGTCAACGCGCTGACCAGCGCATCGATCTGGGCTTGAGCGCCCAGCGCCACCGCGACCGTCAAGAGCAGTTCGGCAGTGCAGGAGACAATCAGCCTAGGGAAGGCGCTGGCGCATAGGGTTCGCGCTTTACGCTCATCGATAAGAGCGACACCACCGACTTCGACGGCAAGGTGACGGTCCTTCGCGCGAAAAGGAAGGCTCACGCCACGATCAAGCGATCAGATATCAACGTATTTACGCTACAAGCGGCTGCGCAGCCGCGTGACCATTTCTATCGACGATTGGCAATGACAAAGAGGGCTCGTAAGTCCCGCCGTTGGCTCCATCAAAATCGAACTCGTACAGCGTGAGCGGTCCGATAGCGGTCGCGCGCTGACCGAGGAAGAACGAAAAAGCTCCCGGCACAGCCATGAACAAATGAATCCGCTGTCCAGGCGCGGCATCGCGCAGAGACTTGATCCTGGCGACCAGAGACTCCGCCAGCTCAAACGCGTGATGGCCGCATGTGACAGCGCGGGCGCCCGGCGCCGTTGCGATGCGTGCGTCAAGCCTTGCGCGCGCTATAGGAAGCGACGCGGCCACGTATTTGGACACGGCCGCCGCTACGTCATGAGTGAGACTTACCGTGACGACTATTCCGTCTCCTTCTGCCTTGCCGTCATGCTCACCGTAGGTCCATGCAGGCCAGGCGGGATCGTGAGGCTTGTCATCGGGAGCCCATACCGCGCGGCCCGTCGTGCGCTGCTCCAGTTCGATGAGACGCCCCGATTTGATATTGAGGACTGAACCTGCGGCGAATGAAAGTGTCAGATGGGCGTCGAGGACAAGCCTTATCCGTTCACTCTCCCGCGCGGCTTCGAGAAGGAAGGTCTTCAGTGCCGGATACAGCGTCGTCTGCCAATCGGCGTCCGGCCGAATCTGGCGGTCGGTAAAACCGGGTATGAGATTGAGCACTTTGGAGCAGCGGTCTTCGAGGCGGTCAGTGGCATGCTCGAATGACTTGACGCCGTAAACCCGGGGACGACCCTCGCCGGGCTCGCCGATCAGGCTTTCTTTCTCGCAGTGGCCCCGGAAGTTGGCGCGGGTGAATTCCAGCCTGCCTTGCGCGGCCCATTGATAAACCACCTCATCGTATATGAAGGCGCTCTCGTTCGGGGGGCTGCGTCTCAGACCCACTGCCCGGAAATGCAGGTCCAGAATCTCGCGCAGTCCGTCCAGGGATTCAGACGTTTCTGAAAAAGCGAGGGTCCGCGCGAGGATGCGCAGTTCGTCATCGGTGACGCCCAAGTGCTCTCGCCAAAGCTTGCGCACCCTGCCCATCGCACTGTTATCAGTGGCGGTTCCGAAAAGCATGCCGACGCGAAGCGTATGCGAACGCTCGTTGACGAGCGCGCGCAGCGGGTCGGCGCGATCAATGCGCCAGTTGCTGGCGAGCCGGAAGCGAGTGCCCATCCCATCGGGTGCGTGGTCGCGCTGCGCCTTGATGGCGCGCTGCAGGTGAGACCGCGCCGTCGCGCCGAGGAATGCCGGATCAGCCAGACTGGCATGGCCGTAGCTGTCGGGATTGACATGCCATTTGCACTGGACGTGTTCCCTTCGCAGCGGGTGCCCCTCCTGATCGAGAAGAGCCGGATCATACTCGACCCACATGTCATCGAACCCGTTCGCGCCGCTTTCGAAGCCGACCTTTACGACAGGGCCGTGGGGATCGAGAAGCAGCGCAGCCTTCTGCCAGAAAAGGCGGGCTTGATAGGCCGCTCCATCGCGGGCGACGATAACGGCTTGGGTCAAGGGTTATCCTCCGTAAAAACTGCGGTCACTTCGTCTTACCGTCGAGAAAGCGCGGCGTGGCCTTCATGGTTTGAATGATCTCAACGGCACGCTCGAACCTGACAGCTCGATCGGGATAAGCGTCGAGGATGAGTGTCGGCAGCAGGCGCTGCGTCAGGTCGGAGAAAGTGTAACCGACCGCATCCTTATCGCCGCCCGTCAATTTCACGACCTGATCGATCTGGGCCTTGTTGAAACCCAGCTCGGTCAACGGATCTTCGATCACGGCGCGGCGCTGCGTGTCGCCGGGCCTGTCGAAATCGAAAATCTCGGCGGCGCGCCGCTGTACGGCAGGGTCGATCGCCGACAATCGGTTGGTGCAAAGGACGACGGCCACCGGCAACTGCTTCTCGGCTAGCCGGTCCACGCCGCGGATAAACGCGTTGACACCCGCGCGGTCCTCGTGATGCATCTGCGCGCTTTCACGGCTTTGCGTAACAGCATCGGCCTCATCAACCAGAAAGATAATCCCGCCTGACGCCTTCCCGGACGAACGCTTGAGTTTTTCCCCTGCAAGCAGCGTGGCATCGAATGCCGCCGACAACAGTTTCGTCATCTCACCCACCTTGCCGCTGCCCCTCGTTGCAAGGGACAACGGGTAGAGTGTGACACCGATCTTCTCCTGCCGGGCGACGGCATCGCCGACGGTTTCAGAAAGAGCGGTTTTTCCCGTACCAACGTCGCCCGCCAAAATGACAAGCGGTGGGCGCCGCTCCAGATAGTCGAGCGCAACGGACGCGCCCTTGTGATGCTTCTCCGCCCACTCGCGCGGGCCAGCGGGATTGACCAGAACGCCGAGAACCTTGGCGAGACGCGCCTTTGCTTCATCAATGCCGACAAGCCGTGCGAGACGCCGCGCGGCCCCCATATCGGGAAAATCGAGCCGACGGTCGAAGAGGTCGTCAATCGAAATGGCGTCGCTCATATCTTCCTCACTGTGCTGCGGCCGAGGCCACGGCCGCCGGCGATGTAGTTGAGATCGTCCGTCCAGTACCCGGATTCGAGCGGCGGTTCGGTGCCCGAGGAACGCTGAAAGGGGCAGGCGTTCTCAATCGCCTGACGTTCGGCGGCGGTCATGTTCGACCAGTTGCTGTTGTGCATGAGAAAGGACGTGAAGGTGGCACCGGCGATGTCAAGACGCGGCCTGATCTTTCCCGGATCGTCGTCCGAGACCAGGATGCCGCCCGCAAGCGCGCGGTAGCGCACGGCGGCCTCCGTCCACTTGCCGTCGCGCTTGAAGCCATACGTAACGGACTCAACGACGTCGTGACGGAGATGCTCGACGATCTCCTTCTCATAGTTGTCGATCAAGGCCGTCGAGGGCACGCCGTTATACAGCGACTGGAACCGCAGAAGGTCCGTGGCAACCTTCGAGGCGATACGCCGGGCATGGGCGATCGTGAAGGCTTCAGTATCGGTGATGGAATAGGAGCTCATATTGCCTCACATATTGAACGTCGGGCCAAATATCTTCTGCCAATAGCGCACGGTCTCGCCCTTGGTGATCGCGCGCAGTGCTGAGTCGATCGCGTCACCCGCATCAAGGGCAGCTTCGACGATCTTCTCCTTGTTCTGCTGCGTGTAGAGGGCGCTGACGTTGTTCTTGTGATTGACAGGGTCCCAGATTCGGACAGGGGCGCCGGTCGCCACGCAGGTCGCCGGGTTGTAGTAGTCGGCAAAGGCGATAGCCGTTTCGAAGTCGTCGTTGGCTATGGAGGCGAAGACCTTGCTCAGCGCCGACGGATAATCGTTCAGCGCAAGGCCATGGTCGGCGAGATACGCGACAACCAGCTCGATCATGAAGGACTTGAACCGGAAATTTTCGTCCTGCTGCTTGCGCAGCTGGCTCCAGAACTTCATGAACCGAACGACCTGCGCGAAGTGCTTGTCGTTGGCAGACTTCCGCTTGCGGATGAACTCGAGGTGCATCGGCACGCTCGTCATCAGCTTTTCGCCGGTGTCCTGAGAGACGAGGTCGCCACGCCACTGCGGATCGCCGGCGTAAAGAATAGGGACGATGTCGACTTCGTTACCGGTGGCAATGAAGGTCACCCCGACCGAATAGGTTTTGCGCTTGATCTGTTCGGGCTTGAAATTCGGGAAAGCCTTCTCGAGCTTCTTTGCCAGCCAGTCGATCAGGTCCGAAATTTTCTCGGGCGCGGTGTCCGACGAAACGTAGCAGCCCACGTCTATATCGCTGATGGACTTCAGCGCTGTGCCCTTGGCGAGGCTTCCCGAAAGCATCATCTTGCGCAGCGCGAAGTCGGGGTGATCTGCCAGATACGTTTCTAGACGGTCGCGCAACCGGTTGGCCTGCGCACGCAAATCAGCGGCGTCGTCACGCTTCAAATTCACCCGTTCGTCGGCAAAACGAACCAGGTCCGCGTGACTTACGTGGTCGCGGCTCATGTTACGCACCCCTCTCGATTGACGATTCCCTACTCGTGGGGTAGGTTACTATATGGATCGCGTTTAGCTGTCAATATAGTTTCTATCCCCATCTATGAGGCTTGCAATGAATGATGAAGTGATCGGCATCCGGTGGGGCGTCGAACAACGGCTGGAATTCATAGAATTCCGCCTCTTCTGGGAAGGAGGGGTCCGCCGCAAGGACATTGTCGACATGTTCGGGGTATCTGTGCCCCAGGCGTCCAAAGACTTGACGCTTTATCAGGAGCAGGCGCCGGGAAACGTAGAATATGACAAGAGTGCCAAGCGTTATGTCGCTTCACACAATTTCAACCCGAAGTTTCTACAGCCCGATTCCGACGGCTATCTGTCGCGCTTGCGCTCGCTTGCCGAGGGATTGGTGAAGCCGGCCGAATCATGGATTGGCTATCGCCCCGATACGGACATAGCCCTCACTCCGCATCGAGAGGTCGAGCCAACGGCGTTGCGCGCTGTTCTCGACGCCATGCGCGATGGACAATCGATAGAGGTATTCTACCAGTCCATGAGTGAAATCCGGACCGATCCGGTATGGCGGCGGATGTCGCCCCATGCCTTCGGATATGACGGGTTTCGTTGGCATGCGCGGGCCTACTGCCATATCGACGAAAAATTCAAAGACTTTCTGCTTCCACGCATCCTTGCCGTGCGCTCCCCCGGACCTGGCGGAGCCAGCGGCAAGCACGACCTGCTGTGGCAAGAGCAAGTTGCGGTGGAGATCACACCGCATCCACAGCTCACCGAGAGCCAGAAGACCGTCGTCGCTAAGGATTATGGTATGCAGGATGGCAAAGTCGTCCTGTCCGTTCGGTTGGCCATGTTGTTTTACATCCTGAAAAGGCTCGGGTTGCTGCGCGATCCGGAGAAAGAGAAGCCCCGCGCCCAGCACATCGTTCTGCTGAACAAAGAGTATGTAATGGCGGCCCAGAAGCGCGCAGAGTTCTACGATGTCGGGGCGGCAAAGAGCGACCAGCTCAAGCAGTCATAGGCTGGCGCGTCCTGCCAACGCCGAGGCGATGGCAGGTCAGGCTCCAGGCTGGCGCCCCGAGTGCTGCTTCGCCAAGGCTTCGCTGGCTCTCGGCCTGATGGTAACGATTCTTCGCGCAAAAAGGCTCAGAGACCACACCACCAAAGCAGCCCTGTGGCCTGTCCGCTGTCGCGCCGTCGCCCACTCCTGTGAGGCGACTGACGGCTCCAGACGAAGCAGACCATTTGAGCGGTGGATGAACTACAGATTAGGGACAACAAGCCCCGCTTCCGGGTTGCGGGTTGTAGCCCAATAGCCATTATGGATCCAATCTGTGCCGGGGCCCGTATTGATGAAAACCATGTCGGCCAAGGATGCCAAGAATGCCTTCGGCATGCTGATCGATACGGCCCGCGCAGAGCCTGTCACCGTCGAGAAACACGGCCGCAAGGTCGTGGACGTCATAGCCGTCGAGGAATACGGACGGCTGGAGGCTCTGGAGCAGACCGAAACAGGTGGCGCACCGGCGCGGCCGCGAACTGAACGCTGAAAAGATAAAATGACGACAGCCGCGCCATCATTTTTTGAGAAGCCCATTCTCAACTCGCCCTATGAGGAACCGCAGCGTCATCATGCGCTCGATCCCGACGGCCAGCCTTTGAACGAACCCCCGCGAGTCGGACGGCGGCGGTCCGAACTCATTACACCTGTCCCCAAACCGCGAAAGAGAAAGCAGCGTTCAGACAAGGCGCAGGGCAAGCTGATCCTTGAGTCGGGCGATGATATTTCGACAGACGAGCAGGAATACAACCCGACCCCTATCATCAATGAAATCAGGGGACACCTCGCGGCCTGGCGGACATTGCCGCAATCAAGCTGGGGTGTAACGCCTGCGACCGCGCGCCTTCTGAATCACTGGCGCACTTATCAGTTTCAGGGCACGAAGCCGTTCTTCTGCCAGATCGAAGCCGTCGAAACGGTCATCTGGCTCACCGAAGTGGCGAAGTCCCGGAAGCAATACGCGACTATCTGGGAGCACATTCTTGGCGCGAACGAGCAGGCCAATCCCGAGCTGATCCGCATCGCTATGAAGATGGCGACCGGCGCGGGAAAGACAACGGTCATGGCCATGCTTATCGCATGGCAGACCGTTAATGCCGTCCGCTCACCGACCAGCAATACATTCTCGCGCGGCTTCCTGCTGATCGCGCCTGGCATCACCATCAAAGACCGCCTGCGCGTGCTGTTGCCGAGCGACCTGGAAAACTACTATCGGGCGCGGGAGCTGGTGCCCGGCGACATGCTTGACGATATCGGCAAGGCCAAGATCGTCATTACAAACTACCACGCCTTGCAGCTGCGCGAGGTCCTTGAGGTCAACAAGGTCGGACGCTCGCTGTTGCAAGGCCGTCATGAGCCGATCGCCACCAAGGAAACCGAAGGCCAGATGGTCCGGCGCGTCGCCGAGGAGCTGATGGGTCTCAAGAATATTGTCGTCATCAACGACGAAGCCCACCACTGCTACCGCGAGAAGCCAGGCAACGACGATCTCGAAGACCTCAAGGGCGACGAGAAGAAAGACGCCCAAAACGAAAACGATGCGGCACGGCTCTGGATCAGCGGCATCGAAACCTTCAAGCGCAAGCTGGGCGTGCGCGCCGTCTATGATCTTTCGGCGACCCCATTCTTTCTCCGCGGATCAGGCTATGCAGAAGGAACATTATTCCCCTGGACCGTGAGCGATTTCTCGCTGATGGACGCCATCGAGTGCGGCATCGTCAAGCTGCCGCGCGTACCTGTTGCAGACAATATTCCCGAAGCCGAGGTGCCGATCTTCCGCGAGTTGTGGGAGCATATCCGCGACGACATGCCGAAGAAGGGGCGCGGCAAAGGACAGGGCGACCTCGACCCGCAATCGCTCCCGGCCAAGCTCCAGACGGCGCTGGTCGCACTTTATAACCACTACCAGGAAACGTTTGAGCGCTGGCGGCAAGCCGGGATCGAATCACCCCCGGTGTTCATCGTCGTTTGCAACAACACGTCGGCTTCAAAGCTCGTCTATGAGTGGATTTCCGGGTGGCAGCGGCCGGTGGCGGAAGACTCGGCCGAACTGCGCACCGCCCACCATGGCAACCTTCAGCTCTTCAGCAACTTCGATGAGCATGGCAATCGTCTTGCACGGCCGAATACGCTTCTGATCGACAGCAAGCAGCTGGAATCCGGCGGCGCGCTCGATGACGATTTCCGCCGCGCCGCGGCGCTCGAAATCGAGCAGTACAAGCGCGAGATCGCGCAGCGATCGGGCTCTGGCGAAGTCGGAGAGATATCGGACTCCGACCTGCTGCGCGAGGTCATGAACACGGTCGGCAAGAAAGGACGGCTCGGCGAGCAGGTGCGCTGCGTGGTGTCCGTGTCCATGCTCACCGAGGGATGGGATACTAACACTGTTACGCACATTCTCGGCGTGCGCGCCTTCGGCACCCAACTGCTGTGCGAACAGGTCGTCGGGCGCGGGCTGCGCCGCTATTCCTATGACCTCAATGACGAGGGCCTGTTCAATGTTGAATATGCCGACATCATGGGCATCCCGTTCGATTTTACCGCCAAGCCCCAGGTTGCTGCGGTCAAGCCGCCCAAGAAGCTGACGCGCGTTGCGGCGGTAAAAGAGCGTGCGGCGCTGGAGATTCAATTCCCGCGTGTCGTTGGCTACCGCATCGATCTTCCCGAGGAAAAGCTCCAGGCCAATTTCAATCCGAATTCGAAGCTGGTGCTGACGCCCGACATGGTCGGGCCCGGCCAGACGCTGCTGGAAGGGATCGTCGGCGAAGGCGTCACACTGACCGTCGCCGAAATGAAGGACAAGCGGCCCAGTACCGTGTCCTATGAACTCGCCAAGTACCTTCTGTATTCGTATTTCAAGGACGCCGACGGCGAGCCGAAGCTGCATCTGTTCTATCAAATCCAGCGCATAGTCCGGCGCTGGATCGACGAGGGTTATCTGGAGTGCAAGGGCGGAACCGGCACCTGGATGCTCCAGATTTTGAGCATCGCCAGCCAGGCGGCGGAGCGCATCTATAACGCCATCGCAGCGGCAATCGGCGACGAAGAACGCATACGTGCTGTGCTTGATCCTTACAATCCGAGAGGCTCAACCCGTCATGTCGGGTTCATGACCAGCAAGGACCTGTACGCGACCTCCCCCACTAAGTGTCACATCAACTATGTCGTCTGCGACAGCGAGTGGGAGGCCGAATTCGCCCGCGCGGCGGAGGACCATCCGCGGGTAGTGAGCTACGTCAAAAACCAGGGCCTCGGGCTCGAAGTCCCGTACAAGGATGGTTCGATAGCGCGGTTTTATGTGCCGGATTTTGTCGTTCTCATCAACGATGGCCGAGGGCCGGATGACCTTCTGCGCCTTGTTGTCGAGGTGAAGGGCTACCGCCGCGAGAACGTGAAGCTGAAGTCTGAGACGATGCTCCAGAAATGGGTGCGCGGCGTCAACAATCTCGGCACCTTCGGGCGGTGGGCCTTCGAGGAATTTAACGACGTGTTTGAGATGCAAAAAGAATTTGGGGCGCTGATCGACCGGGCGGTCGTGAACAACGGTGCCGAACTTTTGAAAGAAGCGAGTGGGGCATGAGTAAGGGTAAAAAACCGGCAGGAGCACCGAAGCAGGTCGAGGCCCTTCGGCACGCTCAGGCCAAGCGCAAGAACATCCCGACTGCCGAATTGCAATCGGCGGCGCAGCGCGCTGAAGAGATCGCGCCCTTCGCTCCCGTCACATATCCGCGCCGTCATCCGTTGGCGCAGGGCGAAGCCCGGCCGCGCGATAAGGATCTTGATCCGCAGATGGTCTGGAAAGGCGCGCGCGTAAGGCTGACGGCGGATCAAATTAAGAAGGCGGCCGAGACCGGCTTCGTCGATATTTCAGACGCGCAGCTCGTCTGGCGCGGCAAGGATCAGCAGGACTGGTCCGATCTCGTGGTGCATGCGCCGCCGCTCTACATCCAGGAGAAGATTCATCCCAAGGCGATCATCGACGACCTGACCCGGCAGACGAAGGCCAAGCGGGAAGCCGACACTGACGCACCCGACCTCTTTCATGATTTCAACGGTATCGATCCCGAGGCCAAGACCGAGTTCTACGTTCATGACCAGAACTGGTCGAACCGCTTCATCCTGGGTGACAGCCTTCAGGTGATGGCGAGCCTCGCCGAGCGCGAGGGCCTGCGCGGGCAGGTGCAGTGCATTTATTTTGATCCGCCCTACGGTATCAAGTTCAATTCGAACTGGCAGGTTTCAACGCGGTCGCGCGATGTAAAAGATGGGAAGATTGAGGAGATTTCACGCGAGCCAGAGCAAGTGCGGGCGTTCCGTGACACTTGGAAGGACGGGATACATTCATATCTGACGTACTTACGTGATCGAATGACCGCCATGCGTGATCTCCTAACGGAGAGCGGAAGCATTTTCGTTCAAATAGGAGATGAGAATGTTCACCGCGTTCGCTCGGTACTAGACGAGGTTTTCGGCGAAGAAAACATCGTAAGCACTATCAGCTTCTCAAAATCGAGCAGTACAAATAGTCCGTCTGGTAAAACTCTTGTTGTTCCTTCTACAACGGATTTTATTCTGTGGTATGCGAAGAATGCTGAATCAGTAAAATACCGACCACTGTACAAAACAAAGCAGGACGGCTCATCGTTCGAACAAGTGTACCGTACCGATGCAGAAGGTAATCAGTTCACTCTCTCTGATCTGACGGCTCAAAAGCCGACGACGGTCTATACGCTGAATTTTCGAGGACGCGGGTACAGCCCGTTGCCGAGGGGGTGGCGAACTACAGCGGATGGAGCCGAAAGGCTCATCAAAGCTGACCGGATCGAGCCAGTCAAAAGCTCTGTCAGATATCGCCAGCTTCTGAGCGACTACCCCATTATCCCACAAAACAATTTTTGGGCAGACACAGGTACCGGGAGCTTCACCGAAGATAAGGTCTATGTCGTTCAAAGCGGCGTCAAAGTGGTTCAACGATGCATACTGATGGCAAGCGATCCTGGCGATCTCGTTCTCGATCCAACGTGCGGCTCTGGCACTGCTGCCACGGTCGCTGAACAATGGGGTCGCCGCTGGATCACGATTGATACGTCTCGGGTAGCGCTAGCATTAGCGCGTGCGCGCGTCATGGGAGCGAAGTATCCCTACTATCAGCTGTCGGACAGCAAAGAGGGACGGCTTAAGGAAGCCGAATTGGCGGGGAAGCTTCCGATAGACGCGTCTACACATGGTGATATCCGGCAGGGCTTTGTTTACGAGCGTGCTCCTCACATCACTTTGAAATCCATCGCTAACAACTCGGAAATCGACGTTATCTGGGAAGAGTTCCAGTCAAAGCTGGAACCCTTGCGACTCGACCTCTGTGCCGCTGTTGGAAAAGAATGGAAGGATTGGGAAATCCCGCGTGACGCAATGTCTGACTGGTCGGACAATATCAAAGGGGTACACCGAGCTTGGTGGGAATTGCGTGACGCCCGACAGAAGAAGATCGATGCATCTATTTCTAAAAGGGCAGATGTCGAGCTTCTTTACGATCGACCTTTCGAAGACAAGAACCGCGTGCGTGTCGCAGGGCCCTTCACGGTGGAAAGCCTTTCGCCGCATCGCGTTGTCCCAGCCAGTGAGATCGAGCAGATCGAGCAATTAGACGCTGCAGCAGGCAAGCGTAAGCGCACGTTGCCGAAGGGCACGGACGAGCTAAACGACTTCACGACCATGATCCTGGAACACCTCAAGTCTTCCGGCGTGCAGCAGGCCAAGAAGGATGACCGCATCGAGTTCACCGCCATCAATGGATGGCCTGGTGATTACATTGCTGGTGATGGTCGATTCATGGAGGGTGAGACGGAGAAGAGGGTCGCCGTCTTCATCGGCCCGGAGTTCGGTACCGTCAGCCGGGCGGACCTGACCGCGGCGGCCCGTGAAGCGCTCGATGCGCGGTTTGACGCGCTGATCGCCTGCGGTTTCAATTTCGAGGCTCACACATCGGAGCTGAACAAGCTGGGGCCGCTGCCGATCCTGAAAGCGAAGATGAATCCCGAGCTGCACATGTCGGACGAACTGAAAAATACAGGCGCAGGCAACCTCTTCGTCGTCTTCGGCGAGCCGGATATCAAATGGGAATTTGATAGCGACGGCGAGATCGTTGTCGAGGTTCTCGGCGTCGACGTCTTCGACCCGAAGACTGGTGACGTCCGCGCCAGCGGCAAGGATGACATCGCGGCCTGGTTCATCGACACGGACTATGACGAGACCAGCTTCTTTGTCCGCCATGCGTATTTCATGGGCGCGAACGATCCATACAAATCGTTGAAGACGGCCCTGAAAGCGGAGATCGACGAGGATGCTTGGGCAAGTCTCTACCGCGACACTTCGCGTCCGTTCGCAAGGCCGGAGACAGGGCGCTTCGCGGTCAAGGTCATTAACCACTTCGGTGACGAAGTCATGAAGGTTTTTGCGGTATAGGGGCGGGATGATCTTTTGTATCGCTGATAGCTTTTCCAAGGCGCTCGCGAAGCTCCCGGCACAGGAGCAGAAGGCGGTCAAGACGACCGTCTTCGATCTGCAAATGGACCCCGCCCATCCCAGCCTTCAGTTTCATCGTATCGATAATTCGAAGGACGAGAATTTTTGGTCTGTGCGCGTGAGCCGGGATATCCGGCTGATCGTCCATAAGACAGAAGACAGCTTCCTCGTCTGCTACGTCGATCATCACGATCCCGCGTATGCGTGGGCTGAACGGCGCCGCATTGAAACCCACCCCCGCACGGGCGCTGCGCAGATTGTCGAGGTGCGGGAGCGCGTCCAGGAAATACTGATCCAGAAGCCGATTGAGGTGGTGACGGCTCCGACTCCAATTGTCCTGCCGCCGCTCTTCGCCCGGTATAGTGATGATGAGCTGCTGGTCTATGGCGTGCCGCAGGACTGGCTCGCCGACGTCAGGAAGGCGACCGAAGATACGATCTTTGATCTTGTGGCCCATCTGCCCGGAGAAGCGGCGGAAGCGCTCCTTGATCTCGCTGTTGGCGAGAAGCCGGAGCTGCCTGCGATCATATCGCCGGAAGTCGCCAACCCGTTCGAACATCCCGACGCACAGCGCCGCTTCCGCGTGCTGGAAGACGTGGACGAACTGAAACGCGCGCTCGATTTTCCGTGGGATCAGTGGGCTGTCTTTCTCCATCCGTCCCAGCGTCAGGTCGTGGCGCAGAAATTCTCCGGTCCCGCCCGGGTTTCGGGTTCAGCCGGGACGGGCAAGACGGTTGTGGCCATCCATCGTGCTGCCAATATTCTAAAGAGCGAACCGCAGGCGCGGCTGCTGCTTACGACCTTCTCGCTGCCGCTCGCCAACGCACTGGAGGGCAAGCTTCGACTTTTGGCGGGAGTGGAGAAAGGGATCATCCCGCGCGTGAGGGTCCTGCCCTTCAAAGGCGTTGCGAGCGAGCTGTTCACGTTGGCCTTTGGGCATCATCCCCGCGCAGCGTCGGACGAGCATGTGCGCGCGGCGCTGAAAGCCGCTGCTAGCGAATTGGGCATCACCGCATTTACGCCGCGCTTTCTCGCATCCGAGTGGCTTAACGTCGTCGATGCCTGGCAGGTGACGGACGCTGCTGCCTATCAGGAAGTGCCAAGGCTTGGCCGCAAAAACCGGCTTGGCGTCAAGCAGCGCGAAACGCTGTGGCCTGTGTTCGAACGTGCGCGGGCATTGCTCGCTGCCCAAGGCTTGCTGACATGGCCGATGACCTTCGGAGAGGTCACCAGACATTTTTCGGCACGATCCGAAAAGCCGTTCACACATACCATTGTCGATGAAGCGCAGGACCTTGGCGTGCCCGAGCTGCGCATGCTAGCAGCGATCACGCCTGCCGGCCCTGATACGCTGTTTTTCGCGGGCGACCTTGGACAGCGTATTTTCCAGGAGCCGTTCTCATGGAAGGCTCTTGGCGTCGACATCCGGGGACGCTCGAAAACCCTGAAAGTCAACTACCGGACGTCCCACCAGATACGCCAGGCGGCTGACCGCCTCCTGCCCAAGGTGGTCCAGGACGTGGACGGCGTGGAGCAAGACCGTCGCGGTACGGTCTCGGTTTTCAACGGCCCCGAACCCGCTATCAGGACGTTCCCCAGCGCCGATGCTGAAGTGCAAGGGATTGCAGATTGGATAAAGACGATCGTCGGCGAAGGCGTTGCCCCTGCCGAGATCGGTTTGTTCGTTCGGTCTAATGCTGAACTTACCCGCGTCCGCGCGGCGGTTAAGGCCGCCGGTCATATTCAGCTTGAACTGTCCGAGCGGCTGGAGGAGCCGCAGGGCCGCGTCGCCATCGGGACGATGCATCTTGCCAAGGGTCTTGAATATAAAGCAATCGCGGTCATGGCTTGCGACGATGACGTGCTGCCATTGCAGGAACGTGTTGAGACCGTAGCCGACGAGTCCGAGCTGGATGAAGTCTATGAGACAGAACGCCACCTGTTTTACGTGGCTTGCACGCGAGCCCGAGATCACCTTCTTGTCTCAGGTGTCGAGCCTGCGTCCGAATTCTTCTCCGATCTATCCCTCAGCGGGACGCGAAGCGCGCCAAGAAAATAAGCGGATCGCTCGATGGCAACCAAAGAGGACATACTTGAGCAGATCGTAGAGGAGTATCTCGTGCACAAGTAGGCGCCGGCCTGAGCTCTGGCGTAGTTGAACGGGCAACCAATTGCCATAACTCTGATTTTTGCGCTGTTTAGCCGGACTGGCGGGTCATTTTCATTGACAGTTTATGCCTGGGCGTGATGGTATGTCCTTGGTCCTAGGACAGAGGACAGTGCATGAACGGGATGAAAAGTCAGGATATCGTGGTGCTTCTGAAGCTCGCCAGCTTGCAGGAGCAGGAGGGGCTCGTTGGCTTCGGCGAGCCTCACTGGGGCTTCGCGGGCGAAGCGCCGTATTCGGTTCGCGGCCTGGAATCCCTTCTGGGCATCAGCAAGACGGAAATCAACGCTTCCATTAAGCGCAGCCTTGCGTCGGGCCTGGCCATCAAAGACCGCGATACGGGGCGTGCCAACCCCCACCGCCGCAATCTCAATAGCTTCATCGCTCATGGGCTGAAGTTTGTGTTTCCGGTAAAGCCGGGCGGCATCACGCGCGGCATGCCTACGGCCTTTGCAGCGCCCATGCTAAAGGGGCTGCTGGTCAGCGGCGGCGAGTACATACACATCTGGCCTTATGCGGAAGGTAAGGACATGGGGCAATCGATCGAGCCCTTGTTCAAGAGCGTTCCTGAAGCCGTCCAGAAAGATGAGCGACTGTACGAGTATCTGGCTCTCGTCGATGCGATCCGGCTCGGAAACCAGCGTGAGGCGGGACTGGCGGGGCAGCGCCTTTCTGAAAGGCTTTTGAAGAAATGACGACGGTCAAAGGCCAGCTTCTCCAGATGCTGCAAACCGTTGCCGAGGCGCTGGGCGGCGACTTTCGCGAGCGGCTGGTGTTCGTTGGGGGATGCACGACCGCTCTGTTTATCACCGACGAAGTGACACTCGAAGATGTCAGGGCAACCGATGATGTCGACCTCATTGTCGACCTCGCAGGATATGCGAGTTGGGCGCGGCTCCAGGAAGAGCTGCGGCAAAAAGGATTTGGCGAGTCGCAGCAGGACGAAGTCATCTGCCGCATGAGGCTCGGCGACCTCAAAGTCGATTTTATGCCAGATGATGCAAGCATCCTTGGCTTCAGCAACCGCTGGTACGCCAAAGGGATTGAGACCTCTGTTGACCAAGCCCTCACGGACGGGCTCACCATCAAGCGACTGGCACCCGAATTGTTTGTCGCGACAAAGCTTGAAGCCTATCTAGGCCGCGGCGGCGGCGATCTTTTCACGAGCCGGGATATGGAGGACATACTCCTGATCATTGATGGCCGGCCGGAGATCGTCGACGAAATCCTGGGGGGCGACGCCGAAATCCGTACGTACATTGCCGAGCAATTTGCAGCGCTGCTTGAAGATGACGATTTTGAGTATTTTCTTGAAGGGAACCTCCGTGGGCCGCCGGGCCGGTCGGATATTGTACGTGACCGCTTTGTCGCCATAAGCCGCGGTGGTGCGTGACAATGGTGGTGGCCGTAACATGGATCAGCCAGACCGGGACGAAGACCAAAGACAATCGCGATTGTGCGGGGGTCGGTCTTCGCAAGGACGGGGCGCTCTGCGTTGTTCTGGATGGCTCGACCAGCGGGCCTCATAGCGGAGACCTGGTGCGCAAGGTCAGCAGGGCGCTCGTTGATTGGTATGTCAGCGCGGAGGGCGACATAACGAGCGAGGTTCTCATCGCGCACATCCGGGAAACACACCGCGCCCTGTTTAAAGAACATCCACGCGATTCAGCGAGCTACATGATCGCGCATTTTCGAAGCGCGGGCGATCTTCTGGTTCTTCATGCTGGCGACTGCCTCTTAGGAGCTTGCGACGACAAGACCGGAATAGACTGGCTGAGCCGGCCGCATACGCTCGCCAACCTCGCCGGGGATATATCGATACCCGACATCATGGATGTGCCGGCGCGTCACCGCCTGACGCGCAGTTTTCGCGCGCGGGAGTTTATGCCGCCGGCATCGATAGAAATGAAGTTTGACCAGGAACTGGTGATAGCCACAGACGGCTTCTGGGCCGAGCTCGGGAGGGGCGAGCAAGTATCATTCCTCGCCGGCAGCGATGTCCCGATTGCGGCAACGGGCGATGATCGAAGCGTCCTTCACCTGCGTCCCTTGGAAGGTGATGGGAAAGGTGACGTACAGTCCATCGGAGGTTCCAGCAATCTATACCTGCGAACAAGCTCGTAAGCCTTCTAACTCTCGGGCTGTCTGCGGGCGCTGTCCTCCGTAGCGCTCGACTTTATCGCCAAACAGCACTGCTTGACACTTGTCCGGGGCGTAGGCAGACTTGCCCAGTGCAAGTGAGCATAAGGCTGCGCCTGGCACCTCGATTACTGCGGCCGCAAACAATCCAGCACCAGTATGTACTGGCAAGGCTGATGAATCACGTAAAACAATCCATGGAGGCGTGCCATGCACGACACGGATATTTTTGCGCGGATGCCGGCGCTGGATTCGAAGGCCGAGCAACCGCGAATTTCCGAACTGCTTCTCGTATTCGAGATGGAGGTTGAGGTTGCGTTCAAGGACGAGCGGTTTCGCGTACGCGACAACGGCGGGGTGTTCCGGTGCGCGCGGCCCGGAGGCCGGCGGCGGCAGCTGGACGAGGTCTGGACGTTCGGATCGCTGAACCGGCATTCCGGATATTTCGAGATCGCCGGTCATGTCGTGCATCGTATCGTGGCGACCGCTTTTCATGGGGGCTGTCCGTCGTCAGAGCATGTGGTCGATCACATCGACACCAACAGGCTGAACAATAGGCCGGACAATCTGCGCTGGGTTACACGGCTCGAAAACATCCTGCTGAACCCGATCACGCGGGCACGGATTGAGCTGGCTTATGGCTCGCTGGAGGCGTTCTTCCGCAATCCGGGCGCATCCTTCATCCCGAACTGGGAGTGGATGAGGATCGTCACCAAAGAGCAGGCCGAGGAAAGCAGGCAGCGGTTACTGGCATGGGCGGCTACGGCTCAAAACGGCAAAGGCGGCACGCTTGGTGACTGGCTGTTTTCGCCGGAAAGGCGTGACGATCGAGGCGCTGCGCCGGTCGATGAGGCGCAGCTGACAGCCGCGCAACGGGAGGCGCTGGATGTGCCGGGTTTTACGTTTCCGCTCACGGAGCGTGAGGTGCGTATTCCGGGCGCTATGACGAGGAGGCCATTCTCCGAGCCTGAGCTTCTTGATACCGAGTCGCTGACGGCGAGCGCGTTTCAGCGCAAATGGCGCACGCCGACTGAATTCCCGCAATGTCCTGTGGAGGTGACGGACGGGGCGCTGGCGCCTTATCTCGAACGACTGTCACCGGGCTCCGTGTTCACGCGCAATCGCTACGGCGAGAATGTTGTGCTGGCGGCGGCCATGGGTCCGGGCAACATACTGTCCGTCGTCAGCAGCACGCCTCCCGAAAGCGTCAAAGGCTGGGCGCGCGCCCAGATATATGTTGAAGGGGAAAAGTTCTGCCACGAATCCTGCGGTACGTTCTTTGCGCAGGAAGGCGCGATGAAGGAGCACTGCAAGGCCATCGGCGCGCCGTATGAGCACTATGGTGATTCGATCGATGACTATTGCTAGCAGATTGCGGGCGCATCCCTTCCGGGCCGGGCTCTAGGGTCTTTCCGCTTGCGCCTGACGGCTACAGCGCGACGCGACCCCCGACCCGCAGCGCGTCTCGGCCCTTCGGGTGGCGATCCCTTGCGCGAAGAGAGTCTTGGGTACGCACCACCAAAGCAGGGTGCTCGTCCGTATCGCCCTCGCCCTCAACGGGTGAGGCGACGGACGGCTCAAACGAAGCAGAGCTTGCGGGAACGCAAGGCGGGCCGGAAGCTATGCATATCGGATTCTACGCCGCGTAAACCGGAACATTGACTGGGAATTGGAACGGAAGTCAGCATGACACTTGTTTGCGTAAGGATGGAAGAGAGTTTTGGAGTCAGCCGAATAACGGCACTGGCTGACACACGCGCGTCGATCCGGCGCGATGACGGCTCCTTTAAGACTGTGTCCGACACAACGACGAAACTCTTTGCCGTGCCCGTCCGCTGCTACAGGATCGAGAGTCTGAGCCCTGTAGTGGGGGCGTGGCTTGATCCGTATTTCGAGACCCAGATCGGGCTGGGATTTTCAGGATCGTGCTTTGAGGCTTTGACTGTCATTGCCCATATCAGCCAGTCGCTTTCTGCCCTTGTGGCACCAAAAGGCGATGAGCCCCTTCCCACAAGAAATGGTCTGGTAAACCTGATTGCGAAGCACTGCGAAACGTACTTCGGGGGCCACAGCGGCGATGGAAAGCCCATACTCTTCCTGCTCGCTTTCGGATTTGAGGATGGCAAACCCTGGGTCGCTAAATTCACTGCGAGCAGAGAAGACGGGATCAAATCGGATGCCGTGTGGGCGGACAAAAATACTCTGGTGACGATCGGTCAGGACAGACTCTTTCAGAAATATGCGGGCGATTGGCGCGACCGCATCCAGAAGCATCAAGGGCAAGTGTCGGCTAGAAAGGCATCGAGCACGGCGGACGGCGCCTTCGAAAAATCCCTTGAAGTTGCACGCCATGATGTAGCCGAGCGAAAGCTCACCGAACAGGAAATGCTCCGCCAGATAGAGTCCGAATTCGCTGAAAGTATCGGAGGCGTTTTGCAGCGGCTGGAGCTGAGCATCTACGACGGCCAGGTTGTCTCAGGCTTCACCTGTGATGATCGCCCTTATATGCACGGGACAAGCTGTAATGTGACGCAAGGTACGTTTCTGGGACCGGTACCTATCACCGAGAAGATGGGTCGCAAGGCACGAGAGCCGGATACGCTCGTTTCTGAGGTCTAGCGGCCCGAGCTATGGAATTATAAAGGCGAAACAATCACATAAGAGTGCCCAGTTTCATCTCGTCCGGCGCCCCCGACAGGATTGGAACCGTTTTCAGCTCCGAGTCAAAACACCAAAGGCGATCTGTTCGAACTTTCGCGCGGACTGCAGACTGGGACTTATAAGCGTGCCATCCTGAACGCCTACTAACGACAATGGAAGCGTCTTATGAAGGTCCGCAATCCTGCCCCAGCTGGACCTTCGAAATTTTAGAACCTAAAATCGACTGCCGGTACGAAGTGGGCGGCGCTACTATATCTGGGTTTCGCGCCGCCGCCGTCGTGCTCCGTTGTGCTGGCGCCGCCAGATTGTCGGCGCATCTGTTGTCTGCTCCTTCCCGAAGGCGACTTTCCCCTTTTTGAACCAGAGGCTTCGCGCGCGTTCGGCTTCCTCGCTTTTGAGCTTGTCCGCCATCCAGATGAGCGCGCCGTAGATGATGGCGCGGTCGTCGTTAGTCAGTTCAACGATGCCGGCCTTGACCACGAGACCGCCGAGTTCGATCAGATGTCGGGTGCGCCTGCGGCGTTCGATCTGCCAGGCGCGCATGTCATTGCGAGCCTGAGCTGCCTGCCGGCGAATGCGAGCTGCCCGGTTGCGCAGGAGCGCTACCTCGGTTGCTTTCAGATGCCGAAGCAGTTCGGCGCGATCTGCTCTCGAAAAACGTCACCCCACGCTTGGCCCATGCCTCACGCTTTGCGGCGTCCTTCATTTCAGCGATTGCGACCAGTGCACCGGCCAGTTCGTCGGCGCTGAGTTGATCGGCGCCGGTGGCGATCACCAGTTCGCCAAGCTGCTGCACCTTGCGCGTTTTGAGCTCCCGCGCCTTGTTTTCCAGTGCCTTCAGTTCGGCGTCGAAGTCCCGTGGTTGGCGCATGTGCCGTCTCCATCGATTGTCGATGCAGCGATGATAGGGGAGCGTCAGCCGGAAGGCTTCAGGGTTGCCGAGACAGTCCGGCACGGTCTGGTCCATCCCGAGAATTTTTCGAGGGAGGGCGCGCTTATACGTCGTGCCGACGTGCGGTTTGACGTGCAAATGATCTGGTCGCGATGGCGATCTATCATCTTCACGTCAAGGTCATTGGCCGCAAGGCAGGAAGCAGCGCTGTTGCCTCGGCCGCCTACCGCTCGGCGTCACGGCTGCGCGATGAGCGGATCGAACGCACGCATGACTTCTCGGCCAAGCGAGGGGTTGTCCATTCCGAGGTGATGCTGCCGGCGAATGCGCCAGATGCTTGGAGCGATCGCGAGCTGCTGTGGAACGACGCCGAGGCCTTCGAGGTGAGGAAGGACGCCCAGCTTGCCCGCGAAGTGGAGTTCGCTCTTCCACGCGAACTGAGCCAAGCGCAAGGCATCGAACTGGCGCGGGACTTCGTTGAGGCCGAGTTTGTCAGCCGGGGCATGGTGGCCGATCTCAATGTGCATTGGGACAGGGCAGAGGATGGCAGCCCAAAACCGCATGCCCATGTCATGCTCACGATGCGGTCGGTCGATGAGAACGGTTTTGGGGCGAAGTTCGAGACTGGAATACTACCCAGATGGTCGAACGCTGGCGCGAGCGTTGGGCCGAACTTGCCAATGATCGCCTTGCCGAACTCGACATCGACGCCCGCATCGATCACCGCAGTCTGGAGGCGCAGGGCATTGCCCTGGAGCCGCAAACACAGATTGGTGCGCCGGCGCAACGCATCGAGGGCGTCGGCCTCGACGCTGCCGGCATTGAAGCCGATCGCGCCGAGCTGCATCGCGAGATCGCGCGCAACAATGGCGCGCGGATCGTCGCCGATCCATCCATGGCACTGGATGCGATCACGCATCAGCAATCGACCTTTACCCGAAAGGACATCGCGAAGTTCGCGCATAGACACAGCGAAGGAATGGAGCAGTTCGACGCGGTGATGGGAGCCATCAGCAAAGCACCCGACCTTGTCGAACTCGGCAAGGATGGACGCGGTGAAGATCGCTTCACCACACGGCAAATGATTGAGACCGAACAGCGCCTGCATCGCGCGGCGGAACGCACGGCTGCAGAGGGACAGCATGCGGTGAGTGACCGGGATCGTGCGATGGCTTTGGCGCATGCCAATCGTCACGGCCTTGTTCTGTCAGGCGAGCAGACCGATGCATTGGATCACATCACGGACGGCCGCGGGCTTGGTGTCGTTGTGGGTTTTGCCGGCACCGGCAAGAGCGCCATGCTGGGTGTCGCGCTCCAGGCATGGGCAGCAGCAGGCTATGAGGTTCGAGGCGCGGCACTCTCCGGCATTTCGGCCGAGAATCTTGAGAGTGGTTCGGGCATCTCGTCGCGCACCATCGCCAGCATGGACCACAGCTGGGCACAGGGCCGTGATCTGCTCACCGCACGTGATGTTCTGGTCATCGATGAAGCTGGCATGGTCGGCACGCGCCAGTTGGAGCGCGTGCTCTCCCATGCCGCAGCCGTTGGCGCGAAGGTCGTATTGGTCGGTGATCCGCAGCAGTTGCAGGCGATCGAGGCCGGCGCTGCATTCCGTTCTATCCATGAACGCCACGGCGGCGTCGAAATCGGTCAGGTGCGACGGCAGCGTGACGCCTGGCAGCGTGACGCCACGCGCGATCTGGCAACCGGCAAGATCGGCGTCGCGATCGGTGCCTATGAAGCACAAGGTATGGTGCACCAGGCTGGGTCGCGCGAGGAGGCGCGCAATGATCTGGTCGAGCGCTGGGACCGCGACAGGCAGACAGAGCCTGATGCGAGCCGGATTATTCTCACCCACACAAACGACGAAGTTCGCGCGCTCAACAAAGCAGCGCGCGAGCGCATGCGCACTGCTGGAGACCTCGGCGACGATGTCCACGTGGATGTGGAACGCGGTGCAAGGAACTTCGCAAGCGGCGACCGCGTCATATTCCTGCGCAACGAGCGGTCGCTCGGCGTCAAGAACGGCACACTCGGCGTGATCGAAGAGTTCGGCGTCCAGAGCATGACGGTTCGAACCGACGACGGCAGGTCTGTACGCTTTGACCTGAAAGACTATGCCCACATCGACCACGGCTATGCCGCGACCATTCACAAGGCGCAGGGTATGACCGTCGACCGCACGCATGTGCTTGCTACGCCAGGCATGGATGCGCATGGCAGCTACGTTGCCCTGTCGCGGCATCGCGACAGGATGGACCTGCATTACGGCATAGACGACTTCACGACCCGTGAACGGCTTGTGCGGACGCTGTCACGTGACCGCGCCAAGGACATGGCGTCGGACTACGACCAGATAGACCCGGCGCAAAGCTATGCCGAGCGGCGCGGGATCAGCTTCCGACAGCGCGTGGTCGAGATCGTGCGCAAGGTCGTGCCTGAAAGGCTACGCAACATGTTCGACGGCCGGCGCCCTTCGGCAGATGGCGCGCCCGACTTCGACGCCATGCGCAGGCCGGAAAGAGAGGAAGTGCGCCTCGAACCCGCCGTGCCCGCCAGAGAGATCGCCGAGGGCGGGCAAGCGGCGTTGCGAAAAGCCCGAACCGATGCGCTCGTGCGTCATGCCCGCGCCATGGACGCGATATTCAGCGACGAGGGCGCAGGAAACAAGGCCAGCCCGATGCGGTTGCGCGAACTGGCTGACGCCCGAAAAGCCTTCGACGAGGTGCGGCCCCATGGCTCGCGCGATGCCGAGGCGGCTTATGTCAAGAGCCCGGAACTTGTCACCGAGGCCGCCGGCGGACGGATCAACCGCGCCATCCGCGCCCTCCAGCTTGAAACCGAAATCCGCATCGGACTGGACAACGATCCGGGCCGCCGCGCAGACCATTTCGTGGAGCGTTGGCACAAACTCGACCGGACCAGCCAGCACCAGTATCAGGCGGGTGACATGTCCGGCTACAAGGCCACGCGTTCGGCGATGGGTGACATGGCCAAAAGCCTCGAGCGCGATCCGCAGCTTGAATCCATCCTCGCCAACCGCAAGCACGACCTTGGCATCAGCGTCGATTCTGGTCGGCGCCTTGGTGCGGAACTCGCCTTCAATCACGGCATCGACCCCGGGCGGGGCCGGGGCATCGGCCTCTAGACCCATCCTATTTGCCGCTGTCGATACGCCGGCATACGACGATGCAGAAAACCCCCTTGCGCGCCCGTAGTGTCTGTCCTCTCTGGATCAGGAGCAATCAAAAACAGCCAGCAGGAGGCAGCGCGACCATGCCCGAACCAGACCGTATCATCCGCTTGAAAACCGTCCTTTCCCGGACCGGTCTGTCCCGGTCCACCATCTACCGCAAGATCGCCGAAGGCACGATCCCGCGCCAGATCCAGATCAGCGTCCACGGCGCGGGCTGGCATGAATCCGACATCAGTCGCTGGATCACCGATCCCGTTTCGTGGCGTCCCCAAGAGGCGGGCGACAAGTTGTGATGAGGGCAAGGCAAACTGCGCTGAAAGCTGCCCTTCGAGACGCAGGTCACGGCGGCGAGCCTATTGCTCGAGCCGCCCAGGTGGGCCATGTCCATTAGGAGCGTCGCCTAGGCAAAGGCACACGGCAAACCAGAGACGATAGTCGGCCTCGCGCCTATCAAGACGGGCTGATCAAGCAGAGGAACTTTGGATGGAACCCCACACAACTGGCCGCTTATCTGCATTCCGAGCCCGTGCCGGATGGGTGACCATCCCTCAGGTTGAGACAGCAGGCTTCCAGGAAGCGGCTGCGGCCGTGAAGGACGGTTACCCGATCCAGCATCCTTCGAAGTTGACTGCGTCCCTATTGCCCATCAGGGCCGCCGACTGACGGTTGCCCAATCGATCCCGCGATCATCTCGGGATCGATATTTATGGCGGCGGGCGAGGTCATCCAGCACCGATCGGATATGCGGCCAGGGGAAATCGTCTGGATGTTCCCAGTGCTCACCGTCACGCAGGATGACCGCGAGCTTTGCCAAAATGCCTTCGATGGACGTGGCCGGTGTATGCGGTAGATCATCCAGGAGCGCGCTTTCGGCTGTTTCCGATCGCCTGATCAGCTCGTCTGTTCTCGAATAGCCGATCTCAGCATCAGCAGCGTCCCAGCGCGCCTGGTGGGCCGCGAAATCCGCAAGCGCCCTGCCCCATTCTACTTCATTTTCAGGCGAGTAGGCATCGTTCAGGCTCTCGATGGAATGGAGCGTCACGTCCGTACCATCGGCAAGCCGCAGCTTGGCGCAGGGAAAGCCGACCGTCCTGGCGAGGTGTGTCTCCAACCGCTGCTGTTCGCGGCACAGCGCCAGTGTCTCATCGTGGATCTTTTGCCAGTTCCCACACAGACGAAGAGCAGGATCAGCCGCGCTGCTGCCGTCCGTCAGCTCGGCGGCCCGCGACTTTACCTGGAAGGGCCATGCCACGGCGGCCGTGGCCGTGCCCGCGAGCAAGCGCCGCCGGGTGACGAAAGACAAACTCATGCTATTGTCGGAATCATCCATGATCCGAGCTCCATGAAAGCTGGGGTTTTGGTTAGGTTGGACAGGTGTGACCGCACCTGTCCAACCGCTCAAGATGCTTGTCGGCATCAATGGTAGTATCAGTGTTACTATCTATGGCCAGCAAATGCAACAACTTAGTAACAGGGTTACTACGAATGACAATAACTTCGGCCCAGTGTCGGATGGCGCGGGCAGCTCTTCATCTAGGCATTCGGGAGCTTGCTGCCCTCGCCAAGGTCTCTCCCAACACTATCGCGCGATTGGAGCGCGGCGAGGTTCTGTTCGACAACACGCTGCAGGCGGTACAAGGTGCCTTGGAGAACGCTGGCATCGAATTCATTCCAGAGAATGGTGGTGGGCCCGGCGTGCGCTTAGCCAGCCGAAATTAGAGGTGGCGTCACGCAGCGCCCATCGAACTGAGCGGAAACAGCTCAGCGCCACCGCCGATAATTCCGGTTCGCCCGATGCGATCAGCGATCGATATTGCTGGACAGCTTAGCGTTCCGTTTTGCTTGCGAGCTTATCGCCTTCGGCCAGCGTTGCCGAGGCTCATGTCTTAGAGCTTTGGTCCGTTCCCGCCCCGCAAAAACGAAGCCCAATCGCTCATCATGGCGCGGCGCTTCTCAATCATGGTTTCGCGCCGGTATGCGGCCTCAACGTCGCTGTTGATGGCGTGGGCGAGCGCAAATTCCCGCATGTCTCGGGGATAGTCGGACAACTCCCCTGCCCAATCAGAAAACGTTGACCGCAGCCCATGGGGCACGGCTGGACGCTTCGAGTTCTTGTCGAGCCAGCCCGTGCGGCCCGCCTCGACCTCGCTTTCGTGCATCCGTTTCATGGTGGCGCTCAACGTCATGTCGGACAGCATGCCGCCACGGATCGCGGGGAACACATAAATTGTGTCGGCGGTCGCGGCCTCTTTCATCGCAGTTAGGATTGTCATAGCCGCATCGGACAGCGCCACAACGTGCGGGCGCTTCATTTTCATACGCGATGCGGGCACTGTCCACAATTTGGCGTTCCAATCGATTTCCGGCCATTCCATGCCGCGCACTTCGCCAGATCGCGCAGCGGTCAATGTCGCGAATTCCAATGCCCGTGCACCCGTGCCTTCGCGTTTGCGCAATGCTGCGAACCACGTGGGCGCGTCTTTCAACTGAACGGCGGGTTGATTATCGACTGTCGCAACCTTGCTTGGCTTGGACAACATGGCATTGAGATTGCCCTTCCACTGTGCCGGATTGTCACCCTCACGGTATCCGTGCGCCTTTGCCCAATCAAGCACGCGTTCGCAACGTTGCCGCAAACGCGTGGCCGTCTCCGTCTTGGTCGTCCAGATCGGCTTAAGGATTTCAACCATGTGATGTTTGGTGACTTCGGAAACGGCAAGATTCCCGATCACGGGCATTGCATATGTGTCCAGCGTGGATTGCCATTGCTTCCGATGCTTTCCGCTTTTGAATTCCGCCAGCGTATCGGCAAGGAATTTGTCCACGGCATCGCGGAATGTGAGATGGCGCTTTGCGGCCTCAATCGCAGCTTTGCGACGATCGCGCTTCTCTTGCAGTGGATCGATGCCGTTGCGGATTTTGTCTTTGGTTGCCCTCGCCCGCTCGCGAGCTTCGCCCAATGATACGTCATGCCCGCCAAGACCCATTTCGCAACGCCGGCCATTCACGTTTGTTGTGCGCAATAGCCATGACCGGCCGCCGCCCGGCGTGATCTGGAGCATGAGCCCGGCAACACCGCCAACGGCAAATACAGCGTTGGCCGATGTGGTCGATCCGGGGTGTTTCAAGTTCTTGACAGCTAGTGCTGAAAGTTCCTTCGCGATCTTCGGCATCTCTCAATCCCATCATCTTACCCGCCAAAAACAATGGCATTGGATGATCCGAATTGCAACGGCGCGAGACAGCCATTTTGGATTAATGCATTGATATTGCCTTATTATTTTCATTGATTGAGACGACATGAGACAGCAATATGGCTGTCGCTCTCTCCGCCAGCACTTTTCCTAATACTATGATGTTTTCAAGCTGTTAGCGAAGAGGGAAGGCACCTCAAAGCCGTCCGCAATTGGCTGTTAGGCAGGTGGCCGGAAAGACGTTTCGTGCGGCCCGCCCACAAGCCCTCATGCTATCGCCGATCGTTATCGCCCTGGCAGCTGACCGATCAGGTTGCAATCGGTCGTGCTGTCTGAACGCGCCGTATAGGTGGCGTAGATCACCAGATCCGTGTTCATGGCGATTTCACGCACCAGCTTTCGACGGACTGCGGTGGCGAACATGGCGGGCTCTGTGACACCGATCGCAAACGCGTCTGGTCCGCCAATGACGCAGCGCTCGAAATAGGATTGCAGGTTGGAACGGCCATACCTCGCGAACCCGTCGGCCCCGCCAATCCGGGGCAGTGCGATAGGCAGCCCGTTGATCGTCACGCCTCCCGCGAGAAGAACCTGCCGGATGGGGTCAAGGAGTGCTCCCGCATTATTGGGTCCGTCGCCGGATATATCAACGACCCTGCGCGGGCTGCGCAAGCCACTATTCGCGAACAGATCATTCGCGGCAGACAATGCGCCGGAAATCGACGTTCCGCGGCCTTCAGTCAACGACAAAGCCGCGAGCCTGTCTGCCAAAGTGAGAGCGTCTTCGCGACTTTGGACGATTGTCCACGGCAC
Organism: Mesorhizobium sp. WSM3873; assembly: GCF_001672445.1. Lineage (NCBI taxonomy): Bacteria > Pseudomonadati > Pseudomonadota > Alphaproteobacteria > Hyphomicrobiales > Phyllobacteriaceae > Mesorhizobium > Mesorhizobium sp. WSM3873. The sequence continues at coordinate 96,376 of NZ_LYTM01000057.1, forward strand.
GATGACGGTTTGCTGATTTGGCCCTGCCCACTCCAGATAGAGCACTGCAATTCTTCCACGCTCTCCCGACTTGACTGCCCCCGCGATATCCGCGTGGCGGAAAGCATCGACGTAGCCGTCGCGCTGCACTCTTTGCTCAACTTTGCTCATCGACGGCGAAACGTCCACTGCAAGGATCAATTGCAGATCGACGTCGACCAGGCCGTCCTGGAAACGGTCGGTTGAGTGAGCCTGGGGCGCCATTGCCAAGAACAGGCTCATCAGGCACACGCCTGTGAGCCGGAGCACCGGCCTTGCGCCCACACTTCGAGCAATCTGCACTTCGTCGTCCATGGTGAGCCTCTCGCTGACGCTGCGATTGTCGGTCCGAGGCGTCTCGGGGTCACGAACGGCTTCCGATCATTTGCCGAAATCGGCGCTCCCCGCCCGATGTGAATGATGATGGCAAGCGCGAAACCGTGCTAGGATCGACATTGGACTGCGGCTTCGTGCTTGAGGGAAACGGCTTGAGTAGCTCGCCGCCCACGATGTTCGTGCTCAACGGCGTTACCGTCGACGTGAGCAGCGAGACCTTGCGCGACAAATCCAACAGCACAATCGCACTTCGTCACCAAACCTTCGCGGTGCTTCGTCACCTTCTGGAGAACGCTGATCGCGTCGTCACCAAGGACGAGCTGATGAGGGCGGTCTGGAACGGGATCGCGGTCACCGACGACAGCCTTGTGCAATGCATTCACGAGATCCGTGCGGCGCTCAATGACGGTCGGCAGGCTGTTGTTGAGACGGTGCCTCGGCGTGGTTACCGGCTGGTCCGTCCTTCAAGCGCCGGCCCAAGAATGGCCACTATCCTGGCAGCCGAACTGGCTGCTGACGGTCGGCCGCTAGGTGAGGCTGAGCGGGGCGCTGCTGTACCTATCGGGCCGTACAGGCAGATCGTCGATCGGCTGCTGGTGCAACATGCCGGTCGCGTGTTCTCGAGCGCCGAAGAGAGCGTGGTCGCCGAATTCGCAGGCCCTGTCGAGGCCTTGCGGTGTGCGAGCGACATCCAGCATGAGGTCGACAGACGGAATTGCCAAGTTCCCAAGTCAAAGCGCCTGCGCTTCCGCATCGGGCTTCACCTCGGTTATGTCGTCGACGAGGGCGACCACCTCGGGGGCGAGGCGGTCGAGGTCGCAGCCCATCTTCAATCTTTGTCACGACCGGGCGGGATTTGCATCACGGAAGCGGTTCATGCCCAGGCTCGAGACCGGCTCCCGCTGGAATTCATCGAGCTTGGCGAGCAGAAGCTGAAGGACGTCGCACGTGCCCTGCGCATCTACCGCGTACCTCTTGCTTCAGAGGAACCGGTCAGGTCGCCATTTCGCGGTCTCGATGCCTTCGAATTCGAAGATGCCGATCTCTTCTTCGGCAGAGCGCGGGCGATTGCTGCCTGCACCTCAAGACTGGAGCAGCAGGCAGCAAGCGGCACTGCGTTCCTGCTAATCTACGGCATGAGCGGTTGCGGCAAGTCTTCCCTCCTGCGCGCTGGCCTGCTGCCGTCATTGATCCGGCCCGGAACCGTGGCGGGCATATCGTCGTGGCGCCGCTGCCTGATCCGCCTCTCCGAAGGACCGGATGCATTCGCTGTGCTGGCTGCGGCGCTGCTTAGCGAAGCTGCTGTGCAGGAACTGGCCTGCGAAGTAACAGCCGCGGAGCTCGCTCGGCTTTGCAGGAGCGCGCCGGATCGGGCGCTGGCGATGGTTCGCCAGGCACTTGGCAAAGCCGCTGGGTCGGCCCGCTCGCAGATCAGATTGGTTGTCGCCATCGATCAGCTGGAGGAGCTGTTCACGACGGAGAAGCAGCCGGCGACGCGCGAGGCTCTCGTGCGGCTCATGACGCTGCTCGCCGCGAGCGGACTGGCCTGGGTGATCGCGGCGATCCGTTCGGATTTTTTTCACCGTTGCGGCGAGGTCCCGGGGTTCTCGGCGCTCAAGGATGGCCTCTCCAGCTACGAACTCCTGCCGCCGACTGGCCCGGAGATCGGTCAGATCATCCGTGAGCCGGCGGGCGTTGCCGGACTCCGCTTTGAGGAGAATGCCGAGTTGGGGCGACTCGATGACGTGCTGCAGGAGGCAGCAGCTGCCGATCCCGGATCATTGCCGCTTCTCGAGTTTGTGCTCGACGCGTTGTACCAGGCCGGCCGCCAGCGCCGCGTTCTCACCTTTGCGGATTATCGCGCGCTCGGCGGGCTCGAAGGCGCAATCGCGCGCCGCGCCGATGAAGTCGTGGATTTACTGGCGCCCGAGATCCAGGAGGCCTTACCGACGGTACTGGGCGCCCTCACAACTGCAAGTCTGAGCGATGACACCGTGACGGCACGTCCGGCCCTGCTCACCGAAGTTGCAGGCACTCCCGCGCGATCGACGCTGGTCAGGGCCCTGATCGACGCACGGCTCCTCGTCAGCGACGAGGACGCCGCAGGGCGTGTCTTCGTGCGCGTTGCACATGAAGCACTGTTGAGGCGCTGGCCGCGCGCAAGTGACATTGTGAATGCAAACCGGAATTTTCTCGAGACGCGCGAACGCCTCAGGGCTGATGCCCACCGATGGCACCTGGAAAGCAGGAATCGAGAGCTTCTCCTTCCGTCCGGCAAACGTCTGGCGGAGGGCGAAGAACTAATGTTGTCGAGACGGGAGGAGATCGACGATTATGTCCTTGAGTACATCGAGGAGTCTTTGCGTGCCCATCGGCAGAAAGAGGAGGAGGACCGGCACGCAGCGCTAGCGCTGATCGAGGCCGCCGAAGAGGCAAAACACGAGCGCCTGGAGCGCGAGGCCGAGCGCCGGAGCCTGGCGGCGGCCGCAGCAAACCGGCTTTCGCGACGTACCCGCAACGCAGCGATTGTGGCGATAATGCTCGCTCTCATCGCGGGCGCAGGCGCGCTGGTCGCCTTCAGGGCGCAGGAGGAAGCGAGGTCGCAACGCGACCAGGCGATGCGCAATCAGTTCCTTTCGCTCTCGTTCCTTTCGGAGCAGTCCACCGCGGCAGGAAGCACCGAGGCTGCGATCCTCTTGGCGCTTGAAGCACTGCCCTCAAAAGACCAATCCGAGCGGCAATATCTGTTCGAGGCGGAGGCAGCCCTCTACAAGGCTCTGCTGGCGCACCACCAGATCAAAATCTTCCGGCATGGCGCCGGCGTGACGGATACGGCATTCAATCCGAGCGGCGATCGCATCGTCACCGCATCCTACGACAAGACTGCAGCCGTCTGGGACATCTCCAGCGGTGCCGAAACTGCAGTTCTAAAGGGTCATGAAGCGGCCTTGGAGAGGGCTGAATTCAGCCCGGACGGGAGCCGTATCCTGACGGCGGCGAGGGATGGCACTGCACGTTTCTGGGACGCTGTCTCGGGAGAGCAGCTCTTTATCATGCGCCCGGTAGGCAATTATCCGACGGCAATCTTCAGCCCGGATGGCACCCGGGTGCTGACGGCGGGGGAGAACAGCGATGCAACGCTCTGGGATGCTCGGACCGGAAAGAAAGTTCTAGGTGTAAAAAGCGACGCATATACGCGTGCTGTTTTCAGTTCAGACGGCCGCAGCTTCGCGACGGCAGGCAAGCATTTTGTTTCGATCTGGAATAGCGCAGACGGCGCGCTGACGCGGTCAATGCGGGTGACCTCCTGGCCCTACAGCCTGGCGTTCAGCCCGGACGGAAGCCGGATGCTGGCCGGCCCGTGGGGTTGGCATTCACACCGAGACACTTCCAGCCTTTTCGATTTGTCGAAAGGAACGGAGATCGCAAAGCTGGCCGGCAGCAAGAGCGACACGCAATTGAACGGCGTCATTTTCAGTCATGGGGGTCAGCGAATCGCCACGGTATCCATCGATGGCACTGCCCGAATTTGGGATGGAGCGTTGGGAACGCTGGATGATGTGCTCGGCCAGGAGGTGTCGGGACTGAAGGCAGACATCGACACGGATGAACGCGATGTGGAGATGAACGGTGCTTTCACCCCGGACGACCGCTTCCTGGCGACCGCCTCGGTCAATGGGCCGATCCGCATCTGGGACGCTGAACGCGCCTCGTTGGTGACGACGATCGCCGGTCATGAATCCTTGGTCGAGCATATGGAATTCAGCCCGGTCGACAGCAACATTCTTCTCACTGCTTCACACGATGGCACCGCTCGGCTGTGGGATGTCGACGGCGCGCTGACGACTTCGCTCTCACATGAATATCGGCCGACTTTCGCGGTCTTCAGTCCCGACAATGTCCACCTTCTGACCGGCGGCGGCGACAGCGCGGCGCACCTGTGGGATATCGTGAGCGGGCGCGAGACAATCCGGCTCGATACACATGAGATTGTTCAAAGCGCGACGTTCAGCCTAGATGGAAGGCGTGTCGCGACGGCATCTCTTGGGGGGCAGGTCCGTGTTTGGGATGTGGCCACGGGACACGAGACCGCCCAGTTCCGATCACATCGCGGCCTGATCCAGATCCAGTTTGATCGCGATGGCAAATCGCTTCTCTGCGCATCGATGAACGGCACCGCGCAGCTGTGGGACGCGGCGACCGGCACCGAGCTAGCCGGCATCAACACGAGCAGCAACCTACCGCAGGCCATTCTTAGCCCTGACGGAAATCTGATCCTCTCGGCCAGGGAAGACAATGCGGGCCACCTTCTGACGACGGGCGGAGCCGAGCTCAGGGTTCTTGTGGGGCATCAGGATCGCATCACGGCAGCGGCCTTCAGCCCGGACGGTCAACTCGTCGCCACGGGCTCACTCGACCACACGGCTCGCATTTGGTCGACCACGGACGGAGCAAACGTCAGAACGCTAGTGGGACACACCGGCGCGGTAACGGTCGTCGCCTTCAGCCCCGACGGTCAGTTGCTGTTGACCGGCTCGCGCGATGGAACCATCCGGATCTGGAGCGTCGCTGGCGGACTGGAAAGGGCCGTTCTAAGGGGCCACAGCGGCGCGGTGGACAGCGTTCAGTTCAGTCCCAACGGTTTGTATGTCGTGACCGCGTCCTCGAAGGATCGCACGGTCCGGCTCTGGGCGACGCAATCGGGACGCCAGATTGCCGTCCTTGGCAGCCACGACGAAGCAACCATTCTACTGGGCTTTACACGCGCAGCTTTCAGTTCCGACGGCACCCGCGTTGCAATTGTTTCCGGCGAAAAAGATGTCCGCATCCTTCGCGTCTTCCAAACGTCCCGGGACCTCATTGACTTCGCTCGGCGCACCGTCCCTCGCGAACTCACCGCTTGCGAGCGGCGAAGCTTCTTCCTTCCTGAAGACCCTGCAATTGGCACTTGTCCGGGCTGAGGTCGACAACGGGGTCAGAGCCCTTGTGATCAATCTGCGATGCCAGGCCGATACCGCAGCATGTTTTTGATCTTCTTCGTCCGCTGTGGGGGGTGCGTAGCAGCCATTCCGGGTCTGGGTTGGCATTCTGATCGAATTTATAAGAAAATGGGATGGAGACGTGTCTGTACCTCAGACAGGTAGGCTTGCCGCTCGCCATCCAAGGCAACCGTGAAGCAAACAGCGCAACGAGCCGGCGCGAAAGCCAAATTTTTTCAATTATTTAGATGCGAACTCGAAAGACGCTCTCTCCGCCAGCACTCTAATGGTCGGGATGGCGGCAAGCCTCATCGTGGGGGGCTCAGATTGCTCGCCGCTCTGAGGTGTGGATCGGCCTATGGTTCGTCCTTGTCGATCCCGATGCTCTCGCCCTCGCCATGCACCTGGTTCCGGTCCCAATCGTTGGTCTTGTCAGGCGTTTTCGCGGCAGCTTTTTGGTTTTCCCGTTCCTTGTCCTTGCGGGGCTTAGGACCGGGCAGATCGCGCGATGATTTGGGTTCCATTGAGGTGTGTCCCTGTCAGTCGAACAGAACCCAACGTGGGCTGAGCTCGAATGTTCCAGCGCTTTGCCGGCGATATGCGTTGCAGGGACATCCCGGCGTCCTGCGGAAGGAACCGGGCAGCCCACAGATACGTTCTGGCGCTCATGGATGAGCTTGTTGAACGTTTCGGGCAGCAAACCTGGCTGCCATTTTCCGTAATTTCAGCCAGGCTTTTGCTGGCTGCGGTTCTTGGCTCACTCGTCGGCATGGAGCGCGAATGGCGTAACCGGCCGGCCGGGCTGAGGACGCATATCCTGATCTGTCTAGCAACCGCCTTGATCGCCATCCTGGCCATCGAAATCACCCATCTCCCCGTCTTCGATGGCCAGGAGATAGCCATTGACCCCATCCGCCTGATTGAAGCCACAACTGCCGGCGTCGCATTCCTGGCTGCGGGGCTAATATTCTTCTCCAAAGGGGAGGTTCAGGGGCTGACGACCGGCGCGGGAATGTGGCTGGCCGGTGCCATTGGATTGGCAGTGGGTCTCGGGTTCTGGCAGATCGCAATTCTTGGCACAGTCTTGGCGCTGATCGTGCTAGGGCTTTTGCAGCTGGTGCAGGTTGCCCCAAAGGACAAGCAATAGTCGGAGCATTTGGAGGCAGGGCGTCCAATCCCTGCGCTTGTCGGCGTTACAGGGTTTTTGCTGAGTTGCAGATTCCGACCGTCTCGGCCGGCGCACTCGTGGCAGATCATGACCTGTCACCAGATCCCAGTGCAGACACCCATGGTCTGGCCCGACAAAGCAGGAATCTTCCTAGCCATTTTCGGCTCTGCGCAGCAGCCGCGACAGGTGCTGCCGATGCATCGCCTGCATGTCTTCAAGCAGGTGGAGGAAGCGCAGGGCGTCATCGGTCGGCAATCCCTGATCGCTGAGGTCGGCAACCAACTCGTGCTGACGGCGAAGGTGCCGCTCGCCTTCATGGACATGCCGCCTGGCCATTTCGATATCATCGTCGATTGCCATTTACCGGAACGTCGCTGGTATCGTGACGTTCCTCGGGCGGGCTGTCCAAGATTGGAACTGAATGCGCGGCCATGACTTGTTATGGGAGCGGTCGTTTACCGTTGGGACGTAGCCGTCTCGGCAGCACAAAGCCCGTCGCTTACGCTCATTAGCTGCGACGGGCTTTTCAAGTCTTAGAAAATGTTAATGTCGGTCGCCGCAAGCGCGGCGCATAATGGAACTCTGCCCCGCTGCGCGGGGTAAGGGCCCGGCCTGTATGTCAAGCCCCCAACCCCGCCCGGCAGGCCGGGCTACTTTGATCCACAAAAGCGAACTTTTGCATCGTCCGGTCCGCCGCGTGGCGAACGGCGGCCTGCGGCACGTGAAGGCAGCCGAACGTCGTCAGCGTCTGGCGAGACAACGGATCGGCGCGCAACGCGAATGCACGGCGGAACCAATAAGCAAGGGCGCGGTTGGGACAGATGGTCGCCTATAACGAAACAACTGATCCCGCGCTTACCGGTGCGCGCGGTCGAGGCCGGATTTTGCGCCCTCGTTTCTGGCCGTTCGGAAGGAAACGAGGCCATCCTCACGAGCGGCATCTGTGTCGGCCTCATTCTTATGAGAACCGGGAAGCAGTCGCGCACGCCCTTGGTCTTAGTCACCAACAGACAAGTTCGTTTGCCGGGCACGAGCCGCTTGCAATAGCTCTGCATCACCTCCCGGGAGTTCTTTGGTGATCGAAGACGATAGCGTCTGTCAGTGGGAACGAATTGACTGCTTGGTTATCGGTGGCGGTCCGGCCGGCTTGGCAGCAGCGACGTATCTCGGGCGCTTTCGCCGCCGGGTCGTCGTTGTCGATTGCGGTCAAAGCCGCGCGAAGCTCATTCCGATTACCCGCAACTGTCCCGGCTTCCCCGACGGCATAGCCGGCGCCGAACTGCTGAATCGGCTGCGGCAGCAGGCTTTGCAGAGCGGAGCCGATCTTAGGCACGATATAATCCACGAGATTGGCCGCGACGGAACGGATTTTATTGCGATCGGTTCGACAGCCATTCGTTCCCGCGCGGCGCTCCTGGCTACTGGCATTGTCGATAAGCTTCCAGAGACGCCTTCGGCAGACGATATGATCAGAGCCGGCACCTTGCGCCTCTGTCCGATCTGTGACGGCTATGAGGTGATCGATAAGCGCGTCGCAGTCCTGGGCCCGGCGGAAGAGGCGGTGAAGAAGGCATTGTTCATGCGGACCTACACTCGCGACGTCACCGTACTGACGACCGATGCTTCGAGTGAAATTGATGCAGATGCCGGCCGACTGATCCACGAAGCTGGAATCCGGCTCGAGCCCTGCATCCCTCATTCGCTACGACCCTCGGGAGAGCAGGCCACCATTCAACTCTCCAACGGAACAGCATCCTCATTCGATACCGTCTATCCAGCCATGGGATGCAGGGCAAGGTCGCAACTTGGCCTAGATCTCGGGGCGACATGCGACGAGCTTGGAAATCTTGTCGTGGATGCGCATCAGCGCACGGTCGTGCCAGGCCTGTATGCCGCTGGCGATGTGGTCAACGAAATCAATCAGATTGCTGTCGCATTCGGCCACGCCTCGATCGCGGCCACCGACATGCATAACTATCTCGACGATGCCAAGTGCTAGAATTCACCGGTGGATTGCGATGCATCTTGTTCAGATCCTGCTTCCCTGCTCGGACAATGACGGCCAGCCTTTCGCTCAAGAAGATTTCGACCGCGTGAAGGAAGAACTGGCGAGTCGCTTCGAAGGCGTTACTGCTTACCTTCAGGCGCCTGCCGACGGTTTGTGGAAAAAGGGTGCCGAGTCCAACGCCGACAAGATTGTGATCTTCGAAGTCATGGCCAACGAGGTCGATCTCATCGACTGGCGTGAACGCCGGATCGCACTCGAGCGGTGGTTTCGACAGGAGAAGGTGGTTATCCGCTACATGCCGATCGCGCTGGTGTAGTCGTTCTTGTCCATGCACGGAAAATCAAAGCCGGCGCCTCTCCTCCCGGCGTAGCTCAGATGAGCTCGCTCGGCCCGTCGGCATCAGCCGGTCCCGAACCATTCGATGGCCGGGCGGGTGATCATCAGCCATAAGATAGCGGCGACCGCGCCGAAGGCCGGAAAGCCGAACATGAACCAGAGCCGGAAAAGCCGGTGATAGCGCGGCGGAAGCAGCTGGCCGGCTTTCGCCGCCGCCAGGGCAAGATCGCGCATCTCCATCTGCATCCAGACCACGGGAAGCCAAAAAACACCGGTCACGACGTAGAGAAGGATCGACAGCGCGATCCAGCCGTCCCAGAGCGAATAGCCGACGAGCCAGGCAAGCGCGACGCCGGTGATCGGTTGCGCCACAACTGCCGTTGCCGTGAACAGGAAATCGGCAACCACGACAATGCGCGCGACAGCGGCCACGGTAGCCGGGTTGCCGGTCCGGTGTGCAAGCAGCATGAAGAAGGCGATGCCAGCGCCCGTCCCCAGCAGAACCGCCGCGCCCACGATATGGAGATATTTGAGACCGAAGTAGAGCATCAGCGCTCCTCCAGGATCGCCAATGCGACGAAGTGCAGAAGAACGATCGGCAGGATCTTCATCAGCGGGCCGAGCGGCTCGTTCCACAGATCGGGCCGCAGGAGCGTGCCGGCCAATGCATAAAAAACGCATACGCCGATCGCTCCCCAGAGCCCAACGCGCGCGGTTTTGCGAAGCGCGATGAGAACGCCGATGACCAGGTCGGCCAGCGCGCCGGCGATGACCAAGGGTGCCGCCAGCGCGCTCACAGCGGTACCGATCAGGAGTTGGACACCGCTCTGCCATCCGGTTGTCAGGGATATGATTCCGGTCATGATCCAGAAGAACGGCAGCACCGTGAAGATCGCGGGTTTGATGAAGTAAAGGCCGGCAAACCATCTGTCCTGCACCGTGGCTGGGTTTGCGGCGAGTGCTGTCGGGAGACCTCGCGGCTCGATCCCCGTTGTCGCCTTCCAGGGTCCGGGATCACCCGTTGCTCCCCGGCTGATCTCAAGGGCGGCGTTGGTGCGCATGGGAGGGCGCCATCCCAGCACACTGACGGCGTCACCCAGCCGATAAAGTAGACGCGCCGCCCATCTCGGGAGAGCCAGGACGCGAGCCTCGTCCCATCCAAGCCACCTGCGGTAATGCGCGACTACCTCCTCCATGGCGAAGGCGTCCGGACCAGCAAGGTCGAGAGCGATCCGTGACGGGCTGTCAGGGCTGAGGAAAAACGCCACCGTTTCGACCACGTCCTCAAGTTGGACCACCTGCAGACGGCCGGAGCCGGGCATGGAGGGCAGCAGAGGAAGCGCGGCAAGGCCGCGAAACAGGGCGCTCGCTCCAAAAACGGGGCGGCCCAGAACGACGGAGGGTCTCAGCACGACCCAATCCAAGTCGAGCGTCATCAAGGCCTCCTCGCCGGCATATTTGCTGGCGGAGAAGGCGGAGGGTTGCTCACGATCGACGCCGATAGCGGAAAAGTGGATGACCCGGCGCACCCCGGCTTGCCGGCAGGCACGAAACAGCGCCGCTGCGCCCAATGCATGAACCCCCGTCGTATCTTCGCTGGCGCTGTCCTGCAGAACACCGGCACAATTCACCACCGCGTCAACGCCTTGAAGAGCACTGCCCCAGTTCTCGGGGGCGAGCGCCTTCGCCATATCGATGGCGACCGTTCCCGCCTCCCCCGCCCGGCTTGATCGGCGTCGTGAGGCCCGCACGACCTCGTGCCCTGACGCGACCAGACGCGCGCACACCGCTGTGCCGATGAGACCGTTCGATCCCGTTACGAGAACCTTCATTGCCGATGTCCCGCCGGACAAGACAGCGCGGCGGGCCGAAGGGTCGGATCGTTCCGCAGAACGCGCCCCCCGGTCACCGGCTTCTCCTCTCGGCTTGCCGGTCGCGCCCTGTTGGCCGGTTGCCGGAGGAGTCGAACGCCTCGATGGCGGCGCGTTCCATTTCTTTCAGTGATCTTGAAAGCGTCAGGCCCCAAACGACATGAGCTGCAATCATCAGCATGTTTCTCCTGATGGGGTGACGGTGCGCCGGGGTCAGAATGCGGGCGGCGGGAATCCAACCGAGATAACTCAGCGCCCAGATGCATAAGCCGTAGGCGACCCCACTCCCTCGAGTGGTGGGCAGCAGGGCAAACAAAGCACCGGTGAGACCGCCAAACCCGAAATGCGCAAGCAGTGTTCTTGAACGTGCTTCGCGCTCGTCAACAGCTGGAAAAGTGCGGTCGACGATCTCGCGAGGCGGAAGCGGATAGCGCTCGTCGTCGGGCAGGACTGCGTGCAGGCGCCTCATCGTTGCCGTCATCGCCATGGTCGCCGCGACGCCTGCCACAGCCCCAAGCAACGCCTTATCGAGCGGCCGCATTGCTCACCATCTCTTCTCCATTGGGATCGAAAGACGACCTTTGCGTCCAGCCTGACGTCGACGCTTCAGGCCAGAAGCAAGAATCAACGCCGTCGTCCTCGACCCTCACTTCGCTTTAAAACCTCCATCAACCCGGCAAGCCGGTCAGGGAGCCACCTCTCGGTCCGAAACAGCGGAAGTGCACGCAGATGGCGCCTCATTATCTCACTGGAAAACTGGCGCCTCAGTAGCTGCGCAATCTGCTCATTATTATGTCTTCTATGTCCAACCATTTTCGTGACCGCAATCGGTTCGGTCACCAAACCGGAAAGACTTGCAGTTTGTTCCTGGACAGCTGAGCTCTTCTGTCAGCTCCATTATGCTAAGTGCTCGTCGTCCTGTTCTGAGGTTGGCCATCCGTGTTTTCGCCGAATTGCACCCGACGACGGGCGCCGATATTGGAGCACGACCGGGGCGGGTCGCACCAAGAATGGTGACATGGGCGGCGCCAACATCCAGAAGGCGCCGGCGCGGGCAGCAGCCGCCACTCGCAGAACCAGGTAATCCTATTGGCCGCGAAGCAAGCTCTCGAAAGCTTCCTCGAACAGCCTGGCCATCTCGGCATAGCCGTCGTCGGACGGATGCAGGCCGTCGCCGCAATCGAAGGCGGCGAGCAGCCTCGACGGGTTGGCGGGATCGGCCAGCGCGCGCTCGAAATCGACGACGGCATCGGCTTCGCCCGATGTCCTGATCCAGGCGTTCACCGCCTCGCGGTCGCGCTCCTTGGTAGGAGAGTAGAAGGTTCTGAGCGGCTGGCCTTCGAAGGCGCCACCGAAGGGCGGCAGCGTGCCAAGCAGCACCTTGATGCCGTTGAGGCGGGCGCGTGCGATCAATTGCCGGTAAGCCGCGATCAGGCTTTCGACGGCGACGGCCTCCTGACGGCCGGCAAGCATGGTTTCCGGCCAGCCGATGTCGTTGATGCCTTCCAGCACCGAGACCCACCGGACGTTGGGAAAGCCCAGAACGTCGCGGTCGAAGCGGGCGAGCGCGTTGGCGCCGCGGGCGCGGCTGGCAAGCACGCGGTTGCCGCCGATCCCCTGGTTGAGGACGCCGATGCCTGACAGCCGGCCGCTTTTCGCAAACCGCTCCGCCAGCCGGTCCGGCCAGCGCGCATTGCCGTCGACGGTCGAGCCGAAGCCGTCGGTGATGGAATCGCCGAGACAAACCAGAGAGCCACTGTCCGGCCCGCTCTCGACCAGCACGGCGCTGAGGAAATAGCGGCTGGTCGAGGTCTGCTGCACCGGCAGTTCGGCTGCGTCGGCGAAGTCGCCGATTTCGGAAATGTAGGCGGTCTGCTGCGCCTCGTAGTGATAGGTCTCGATCGGCGCGAAATCGGGGAAATAGAGGCTGATCGCGATCTGCCCGAGATCGGCAACCGATAGGTCCACAACATCGCCGAGAAGCGGCGCGCCGGGCGCCAGATCTGCCTGCGTCTCGCCGCCGAACGTCACCTGCCGGATGCTGCCGGCGCCGACCGCGCCGTCTTTCGCGGCAAGCGCGACGGTCGCGGCGCCGATACGAATCGGCGAGGCGCCATATTCGTTGGACAGCCTCAATCGCAACCTCTCACCGCCGGTGCTGACGCGCACGACTTGGCGTACCGTCTGCCGGTGGAAGCCATAGAGCACGGCGTCTCCCGGCCAGACGTTCATTGGGCTTGCGCTCCAGGTTCCGATCCAGTGCTCCATTCTCTCCATCCCTTCGGTTTCGGCGCGCGGCCCTCGCCAACACAGATAGCCGCGGCTTGCGGAGCGAGCTACCGGTTGCGCTTTCCGCGACACATAGATTTTTGACTCCGAATGCAACGAGCCGGAGGTCGAGCATGTTGTAGCGCAGTCGTAATCGCGGCCTCGGCTTTCACTAGCGGAATCAAAAAAGTACTAACACCCGCCCCGGAACGTGGTGGCTGGCCGGATAGCGCGCGCCTAGCCTGATCAGATCGTGCGGGGGAGGAAACGTTCCGGGGGATGTTTGGGCTGAGTGCCCCGCCGGGCGGGCTTGGTGGAAAGCTCTACCGGCAAAGATTCCAACCATTTCAGGGAGCGAGACATGGGTTGCGAGACCAAGAGCTTAACATTGAACCGCCGCGCGCTTTTGCAGGGCGCGGCAGCCACTGCCGGCGGCCTGTTGCTGGCGGGCGGCGAGCGCGCCGCGGCGCAAGGCACGACCTCCAAGGTTGTGGCCTGGGAGACCGGCTATCTCGGCTTCTTCTTCTTCGTCGTGCTGCAGGAGGCGCTGAAGCGCAAGGTCGAAGGCCTCGGCCTGGAATTCGTCGGCAAGGACGCCAATGGCGATGCCAACGCGCAGGTCAACGACTGGAACAGCCTGCTCTTGCAGAAGCCGCGCTACCTCATTTCCGACGCGCTGGATTCGGAGCTGCTCATCCCACTGAGCAAGAAGGCGAAGTCGCTCGGCGTGCCGCTCGGCATGGTCGACACCGTGCTTACCGGCGGAGAGGTAGCCGCTTCGGTGACCTTCGACAACAAGCTGTCGGGCGTCATGGCGGCGGAGAAGACCGCCGAGCTGCTCACCAAGAAGCACGGCTCGCCGAAGGGCAGCGTGCTCAACAATTACGGCTCGCTGACCGCCGTGGCGCTGCGCGACCGCAAAGACGGTTTCGAGGACACGCTTAAGAGCAAATATCCCGACATCGAGATCATCTCGCGGCCGCAGAACAACCAGCATGAGCAGGCGCTCGCCGTGGTCTCGGCGACGCTGCGCGAGCGGCCGGACCTCGACGCCATCCACATGCCGACCGACATCTTCGTCGTTGATGCCCGCAAGGCGCTCGAAACGCAGAAACGGCTGTTTCCGGTCGGCCATGAGAATCACATCATCCTGACCAGCATCGATGCCTCGCCGAATGCGCTGGAATGGGTGAAGGCGGGTGAGATCGACGCCGACATCGCACAGGACCCGATCGCCTATGTCGAGATCGTCGTCGACCTGTTGGAAGAGTACACGCTGAAGGGCAAGCCGGTTCCGACCGGACCTTACGAAAACAAGAAGTATTTTTGGGAGAAGGGCACGATCGCCGACAGCCCGTCCGGCCCGCTGCTCACCATCCCGCCCTACTTCCTCACCAAGGAAAATGCCGACGACCCGCGCCACTGGGCCAATGTCGTGACCCAGGTGTGGAAGATGCAGCAGAACGCCGGCTGAGATCGCAGCCGACGAGACGGGTGAGAACGCGCCCATCGCGTTCTCACCTCATTTCGAGATTGCCGGTTATCCCAATGGTCATCGCCGACGGCACGATCGTGCCCGATAGTCTCGCGCAGGACGGCGCCAACGCTGTTCTTACCGTCGACAACATCTTCAAGCGCTTCGGCCCGCTTGCGGTGTTGGACGGCGTCTCGCTGAGCGTGTCGCGCGGCGCGATCCATGGCCTGCTCGGCAAGAACGGCGCCGGCAAATCGACGCTATCCAACATCATCGCCGGCCTGTTGCGCCTCGACACCGGCTCGATCCTGCTCAACGGCGAAGACGTGTCGGTCCTGCCGTTGCCGGCGCGCAAGAAGCGCGGACTCCACCTTCTGTCGCAGCATTCGGAGATCTTCGAAGACCTTTCGATCGGCGAGAACCTTCTGCTGCCGGATCTGCCGAGACGCTACGGCCTGATCGACTGGCCCGCGCTCCGCCGCCTGGCGGCGCGCCAGCTCGAAAGCCATGGCATGCCGGTCGACCCGAGGCGGCGCGCCGGCGACCTCGGCGCGAGCGACAGGCGCAGGCTCGCCATCATCAAGGCGGTCGCGGCCGAAGCCTCGCTGATCATTCTCGACGAGCCGACGGCAGGCCTTGCGGCGGCCGAGCGGCTGCATCTGCTGGAATGGGTCGAAAGCCTCACCAAACGCGGCACGTCCTTCATCTACATCTCGCACCACAACGACGAGGTGCGCCAGCTCTGTTCGGAATACACGGTGCTGCGCGACGGCAAGGTGACCGCCAGCGGCAAAGCGGCGGAGCTTTCGGCCGAGGCCATGGCGCGCGTCATCACCGGCGCCGACGTCGCCGAATTCCACCGCGCCCGCAAGGATCATGGCGCGGCCATCGAGCTCAGCGGGCTATCCTTTTCCGGCGGCGGCCCGGTCGATCTTGCGATCGGCCACGGCGAGATCGTCGGCCTCGTCGGCCTGCTCGGCGAAGGGCCGCAGGAATTGATGCGGGCGCTGGGCGGCCTGCTGCCCATCGAGGCCGGTGCCGTCCTGATCGATGGCCGGGAAGCGCGTCTCGGCTCGCCGGGGCAGAGCCTCGGCTCGGGCATTGCCTACCTCACCCATGACCGCATCGGCGAAGGCCTGGTCGGCTCGATGTCGGTGACCGAGAACCTCAACCTCGGCAATTGGCCGCTATCGCTCGGCTGGCTGGTGAGCGGCGCCGGCATGAACCGCCGCATGAGCGAGGCGCGCGGCGCCATGGAGATCGTCATGGGCAGCGGCGCCCAGGAGATCGGCGAGTTGTCTGGCGGCAACCAGCAGAAGGTGCTGCTTGGCCGGCTGCTGGAACGCAAGCCGAGATTGCTTCTGCTCGACGAGCCGACCGTCGGCGTCGATGTCGCCGCCAAGGAGCAGATCCACCGCCTGATCGACGATGCGACGAAGAAGGGCGTTAGCGTGCTTCTGCTCGCGCAGGACCCGGAAGAGATGCAGCGCCTCGTCGACCGCGTGGTGATCTTCTCCAAGGGTCGGATCGCGCGGATGCTGCGCGGCGCCGAGATCACCATCGATGCGATCGCCGAAGCGAGAGCGGCGCGATGACAGGGGCAGTATCGGACATGACCAGCAAGAAATTCCTTCTCGACAATGTGGTCTGGATCCTGATCATCGTGTTCAGCATCCTCGCCGGCTTCCTCAATCCCTTCTTCCTTTCGGAAGGCAATCTGCAGAACGTGCTGGTGCAGGCGACCACGCTGGGCGTGCTGGTGCTTGCGGTCTCCTTCACGCTTCTGATCGGCGAGATCGATCTCTCGGTGGTCGGCAATCTGGTCTTCTCGAGCATGATCGGCGCCTATGCCATGCAGCAGTTCGGCGTCCACTGGACGCTGGCCGTGCTCATCACCATCGTTGCCGGGGTGCTCGTCGGTCTGCTCAACGGCTACTTCGTCGCCTATTTGCGCATGAATTCGCTGATCGCGACGCTGGCCATGGGGCTTTTTCTGCAAGGCGCGGTGCTCGGCGCCACCCAGGCCCGCACCATGGTGGTGACCGATGAAGGCTACAGCTACATAGGCAGCGCCACCATCGGCAGCTGGCCGGTAATGCCGATCGCCCTCTTCGTCGCCTATCTCCTGGCGCATGTCGTGCTTGCTTATTCGGCCTGGGGTCGCAACCTCTATGCCACCGGCGGCAACCGCCGGGCGGCGAATGCCGCAGGCATCAACGTCAAGCGCGCGAGGCTTGGCGCCTTCAGCGCTTCCGGCTTCCTCGCTGGAGTGGCCGGCTTCCTCTACACCTCCTATCTCGGCGGCGTCAGCGTGACCGTCGGCAGCACGACGCTGCTCTATGCCGTGGCAGCACCCGTCATCGGCGGCGTCTCGCTGTTCGGCGGGCGCGGCCGCGTCATCGGCATGCTCGGCGGCACGCTGCTCATCACCGTCATCCAGACCGGCCTGCAGCTCATCAACGTCTCGGCCTATTACATTCAGATGATCGGCGGCGCGATGATCCTGCTTGCGATCGCCGTCGATGCCTTCCGCATAAGGAGCGAGGAACGCGGCGTCGTTTGAGGCGCCGCTCAGCGCCGTGGAGGCTCAGAATAGTCAAAAAAGTACCAATGGAGTGGCGCGAACATGGTGGCGAAGATCTTGTCGGCTCGATAGCTTGGCTGACATGAGGCCGAAACCGGACGGCGCGTCGTAGAGGGGACGCGCCTTGGCTTCAATACGGGAGGAGCAGCGATGAAACCCGATCTTGAAGTTGTGCAGATCAGGCCGGGCGAGTCTTTCACTGCCTGGTCGCACGGTTACCCGTTCCGCACGGTGCGCTGGCATTTCCATCCGGAATACGAACTGCATCTCATCGTCGCCACCCGCGGCCGCTATTTCGTCGGCGACTTCATCGGCGAGTTCGAGCCGGGCAATCTGGTGCTGACCGGCCCCAACCTGCCGCACAACTGGGTGAGCGATGTGCCGAAGGACGCGACGGTGCCGCTCCGCTGCCGCATCATTCAGTTCAATGAGGGCTTTATCGACGGCGCAATCAACACCTTCCCCGAGCTCGCGGCGCTGACGCCGGTGCTCGAAGCCTCGCGCCGCGGCGTGCTGTTCAGCCGCCAGACCAGC
This sequence comes from Mesorhizobium sp. WSM3873, assembly GCF_001672445.1. Lineage (NCBI taxonomy): Bacteria > Pseudomonadati > Pseudomonadota > Alphaproteobacteria > Hyphomicrobiales > Phyllobacteriaceae > Mesorhizobium > Mesorhizobium sp. WSM3873. The sequence continues at coordinate 113,952 of NZ_LYTM01000057.1, forward strand.
AAGCAGCTTGGCCCGCTGATGGAAGAGATCATGAATTCGCAAGGCGTGCGCCGCATCGAGCTGTTCATGATGATAATGGGTCTGCTCAGCCGCGCCGAAGGCGCGCGCATGCTGGCCAGCGCGAGCTACCTGCCCGATCCGTCGGGCTATATGTCGGCCGGCATCAACAAGGCGCTTGCCTATCTGCGCGAGAACCTGACCCAGCCCTTCAGCGAGACGGACCTGGCCGCCATCGCCGGCCAGTCGCCCAGTGTGTTCTCCCGCTCCTTCCGCCAGCACACCGGTATGACGCTGGTTCAGTATGTGAAGCGGCTGCGCATCAACCTGGCCTGCCAGATGCTGATGAGCGACGAGCAGGCTTCGATCACCAGCATCTGCTTCGAGGTCGGCTACAACACCCTTTCCAACTTCAACCGGCAGTTTCTCGCCGAAAAGGGCATGACGCCCTCGCATTTCCGGCGGCTGACACTGCACAACATCAACCTGGCGAAAGCGGCCTAGCCAGCCGGCACGACAAGCAGCGGCGTCGAATTGGCATGGGCAAACGTGCGCGGCAAGGCAAAGCTTTGCCTGCGCCGCTAGCCGGAACGGCAACACCGATAGGGAACGAAGGTGACATCACCGTCCGCGACCTTGTCATCCTGCGGCAAAGCAATGACCTATAGCAACCGAACGGATCGGGCGAAGGATCTGAAGTCATGAGCAGTCATTTCATCGGCATCGACATCGGCACCGGCAGTGCCCGCGCGGGCGTCTTCGACGAAGCGGGCGCCATGCTTGCGTCCGCCAAGGCCGACATCGCCACCTGGCATGCCGAGGGCCATATCGTCGAGCAATCGAGCAATGACATCTGGCGCGCCGTTGCTACGACCGTCCGCGAGGCGGTGTCGCTTGCCGGCATCTCGGCGCAGTCGGTGCATGGCATCGGCTTCGACGCCACCTGCTCGCTTGTCGTTCTAGGGCCGGGTGGCGAGCCGCTGACGGTCAGCCCGTCAGGGGATCGCGAGCGCAACATCATCGTCTGGATGGACCACCGCGCCACCGAGCAGGCGCGCAGGATCAACGGCACCGGCGAGGATGTGCTGCGCTATGTCGGCGGCACAATCTCGCCCGAGATGGAAACCCCGAAGCTCTTATGGCTCGCCGAGAACATGCCGCGGACCTTCGCCGCGGCATGGCAGTTCATGGATCTCGCCGATTTCCTCACCTGGCGCGCCACCGGCAGCCTGGCGCGCTCGACCTGCACGGTGACTTGCAAATGGACCTATCTCGCGCATGAGGCACGCTGGGATGATGGCTATTTTCGCAAGGTCGGGCTCGGCGCGCTCGCGGATGAGGAATTTGCCCGGATCGGCACCGAGGTCGTGGCGCCGGGGAGCGCGCTGCCCAACGGCTTGACGAGCGAGGCGGCGGCCGAGCTTGGCCTTTTGCCCGGAACGCCGGTCGCCGCCGGCATGATCGATGCGCATGCCGGCGGCATCGGCTCGGTCGGCGCGCGCGGCGGCGCCGGCGATGTGACCACGCGCATGGCCTATGTCTTCGGCACTTCGGCCTGCACCATGACGACGACCGAACAGGCGGCTTTCGTGCCGGGCGTGTGGGGGCCCTATTTCTCCGCCATGGTGCCGGGGCTGTGGCTGAACGAAGGCGGCCAGTCGGCCGCGGGCGCCGCCATCGATCGCCTGGTCGGCATGCACCCCGCCGCCGTCGAGCTGGCAGGGATCGCGGCGCGAGGCGGCCAGAACCTCAGCCAGTGGCTGGCGCAGGAGGCGGAGCGGCATGGCGGTGCGGCGAAGGCGGACAGACTGGTCGGCGGCCTGCATGTCGTTCCCGAATTTCTAGGCAATCGTGCCCCCTTGGCCAATCCCGACGCGCGCGGACTGATCGCCGGCTTGGACATGGCGACCGGAGCCGACAGTCTCGTCGCGCTCTATGTCGCCGGCCTCTGCGGCCTCGGCTATGGCGCCCGCCAGATCCTGGCGGCCATGCATGGCCGCGGCATCAACATCGACACCATCGCCATCAGCGGCGGCGCAGGGCAGAGCCCGCTCGTGCGACAGCTCATCGCCGACTCCACCGGCAAGGTGGTCTACGCGCCAACGTCCCCCGAGCCGGTGCTGCTCGGCTCAGCGATGCTCGGCGCGGTCGCCGCCGGGCGCCACTCCAACCTTCCCGCGGCCATGGCGGCGATGTCGGAGGTGGGCGAGGTCTATTCGCCGAACGCCGCGCTCGCTGCCTGCCACGACAGGCGCTTTGCCGCGTTCGAACGCCTGCAGGCTGCTGCGCTGTCAGTGTTGACTGTGTGAGATATCCAGCCGTCGCCCGCCGACGTTTACCGTCACTTGCCCTCCTGGCCGGAACCATCGCCGGGCGGAGGGGTTGTGTCGTCAGACTTCGAGACATGGAAGGAAAGACGATGCGGACGGTGACGATGATGCTCGCTCTTTCGACCCTTGCCCTGGCGCAGCCGGTCTCGGCTCAACGCGCCGATCCGCAACCGCCCCAGGTTCTGCCCCCGGCTGAACAACCTCGGCTCGACCAGGTGCAACCCGATCCGGGAAGTTCCGGCCAAACCGTTACCAACGTCGTGGTGGTGGCGATGGAGGACCTGCCCGCAGAGATCAAGGTCCAGGCCGAAGCCGTGGTCACCAGGACAACCGCCACGGACCTGGCCAGGCTGCAGAAATCGATCGATGCCTCGCCCGAGGCGGTATCGGTTCTGCATGCGAACGGGCTGAATTCCTCGCAGGTCGTCGCCGCCAACATGGATGGCGACGGCACGCTGACGCTGATCATCCAGACCACGACATGATCGGCGCCGCCGCGCGCCAAACAAAATGAGAGTCCGCGAAGAGGCCGCCATGGCCGAAACCGCAATTCGCAACTTCACGCTCAACTTCGGACCGCAGCACCCGTCGGCGCATGGTGTGCTCAGGCTGGTGCTGGAACTCGACGGCGAGATCGTCGACCGCGCCGATCCGCATATCGGCCTGCTCCACCGCGGCACCGAGAAGCTGATCGAATACAAGAACTATCTGCAGGCCCTGCCCTATTTCGACCGGCTCGACTATGTGGCGCCGATGAACCAGGAGCATGCCTTCTGCCTCGCCGCCGAGAAGCTGCTCGAAATATCGGTTCCCCGGCGCGGACAGCTTATCCGCGTCCTGTTTTGCGAGATCGGCCGGCTGTTGTCGCACCTGCTCAACGTCACCACGCAGGCGATGGATATCGGCGCGCTGACGCCGCCGCTCTGGGGCTTCGCCGAGCGGGAGAAGCTGATGGTCTTTTATGAGCGCGCGTCGGGCGCGCGCATGCATGCCAACTATTTCAGGGTCGGCGGCGTGCATCAGGATCTGCCGGGAGAGTTGCTCGACGACATCTGGAATTTCTGTGATCCGTTCCTGGGAACTTTGAGCAATCTCGATGAACTCCTGACCGAAAACCGTATCTTCAAGCAGCGCAATGTCGACGTCGGCGTGATCGGACAGGACGATGCTTGGGCATGGGGTTTCTCCGGCCCGATGGTGCGCGGCTCGGGCGCGGCCTGGGATTTGCGCAAGGCGCAACCCTATGAATGCTATCCCGAAATGGATTTCGACATTCCGGTCGGCAAGCACGGCGACTGCTACGACCGCTATCTCGTGCGCATGGAGGAGATGCGGCAGTCGGTTAGGATCATGAGGCAATGTCTGGAGAAGCTGCGCTTGCCCGACGGGCACGGCCCGGTCGCCGTACCGAACCAGAAGATCACGCCGCCGCCGCGCGCCACCATGAAGCGTTCCATGGAGGCGACGATCCACCATTTCAAGCTCTACACCGAAGGCCATCATGTGCCGCAGGGCGAGGTCTACGCCGCGGTGGAGGCGCCCAAAGGCGAATTCGGCGTCTATCTTGTCTCTGACGGCAGCAATGTTCCGTACCGCTGCAAGATACGTGCGCCGTCTTTCGCCCACCTTCAGGCGATGGACTTCCTGTCGCGCGGGCACATGATCGCCGATGTCGCGGCCATCATCGGATCGCTGGATATCGTGTTCGGAGAGATCGATCGCTGAGTGGAGGTGCGGCGCGGGCAGCCCTAAGAGCAAATTCCAGACACAGTCCCAAACTTCGCGCGGGGAATTGCATCAACAGCCGAATGAGCGAAAGCAAAAAGATAGAGCGATTCGACGTTCTCGCAAAACGGTGAATCGCTCTAGCTACCGACGGCTGGGGACAACTCCCCTCCGTCTCCGATAAGGATTGAACTTGCCGCGGTTCTTCGAACCGCGGCAGTCGTCTTAGTGCATGAACACCGATCTCAGCCAGGCAAGAATGCCCGAGCCTGGAGAGATGGCCGCGCGAACGCGGGACGCCGCCCAGCGTGCCGGCAGATTGGCGCCGACATGGCAATGGCAGACGACCTCGTGCAGTTGCCAGTCGCTGAGTTCGAAGAAGCGCTTTGCTTCGCCGTAGGTGTCGTCCTTCAGGCCCTGAGCACGAAAGATCGGGTCTTCGAAGGCGACAGTAATCGGCGATCCGGTGGAACGCATCTTTTCGCGCACGTCGGGTGTGGCGTATTCGGTGCCCGCAAGCGCCATAAGGCGCCGGCCGGGATCCTGCTCGAGAAGTTGCGCCCAGCGTTCGAGGCGTTGGCCACGACTGGCGATGAGAACCGCTGCTTCAGCATGAACGTCGGCAACGGCATTGAGTTGGTCTACGGTTTGGTGCTTCAAGGCCGCCTCCTATGTCGGCAGATGATCACCCGCCCCGCAAACGGAACTAAGGCGCTGCATGGCGCCGGCAAGGGCGAAATGGGCGACGGGAAATCATTTGATCGTCATTCGTGTCCGACCCCGCCGAAGCGCGGCGGGATCGCTGTGGAACCATCCCCGGTCGAGGCCGTTCTGCCATGCGTCAGCCGCCGGTGATCAGGTGTCGATGAAGCGTCGGATGAGGCGGCTCTACCCATCATGTTCTGGTCGGGCAGATACCGGTTGCCCAAACCGCATCTCGCGGACTGCTCTGCCAGCGCAACGAGGGACCACCTTATGGCTATTCTCCCCACTCCCGACCCCACGCCAACGCCGGTCCCCACGCCGCCGCCGTTTCCCGACCCAAAACCGATGCGCGAACCGGATCCGGAGAAGCTGCCGGACGAGGAACCCGTTCCCAATCCGGATGAGAACGACGTGCCTCCCAAGCACTCGGGTGCGCTCGGTGCAGGGCCACGAGGCCATATCGGTGCGGGACATCATCGATGAGGCCGACCTCGGCCGCTCGGCTGATTGGCCACACGTCGGCCGGTCGCGCCGCCCCGCATTGTAAAGCGGATTGAACGATTCAAAGCACCAAGCCGGCGTCTATTCAAACCGCGCCGGCGCCCAGGCTCCTCCAGCCGTGTTCGACTCCACTGCCGCCGCCACGAACTTCACACCACGAGCGCCGTCGACGACGTCCGGTACCTGCGCCGCGCGCCCAACATCGACCGCAGTGCCCGCTCGATGCGCGCGGATGATGTCGGCGGCATCGCGGTAGAAATTGGCGAAGGCCTCGATATAGCCCTCGGGATGCGCCGCCGGCATGCGCGAGACGCGCCGGGCTTCCGCCGTCGAGCCGTGGCCGCCGCGCACCAGCGTGCGTGCCTCCTCGCGATACGGCGCGAAGCGCAGTTCCTCCGGCCGCGTGCCCGACCATTCGAGCCCGGCCCGGTCGCCATAGATGCGCACCGAAAGATCGTTGTAGTGGCCGGGCGAAGTCTGGCTGGCGAGGATGGTGCCGCGCGCCCCGCCGGTCCAGCGCACCAGGACATGCGCGTTGTCGTCGAGGCGACGACCTGGCACGGCGGTGAAAAGGTCCGCCGATACGGCGTCAGCCTCGAAGCCGGAGATGAAGCTCGCCAGGTTGAAGGCGTGCACGCCGATGTCGGCAAGCACCGCCGATTGCCCGGCGCGCGCAGGGTCGGTGCGCCATTCGGCCTGCTTCTGGCCTTGCGCGTCGATCGGCTGCGTCAGCCAGTCCTGGATGTAGGCACCGTGCACGGACAGGATGCGGCCGAGTTCGCCCGCTGCCACCATTTCGCGCGCCTGCCGCGCCATGGCGTAACCGGTGTTGTTCAATGTGACGAGGAAGCGGCGCTTCTTCGCCTTGGTGAGCGCCACCAACGCCTCAGCTTCGGCAAGCGTCGTCGACAGCGGCTTGTCGCAGATGACGTCGATGCCGGCTTCCAGGAAAGCAGTGGCGATCGGCGCATGCAGATGGTTGGACGTGACGATGACCACCGCCTCGATGCCGTCCGTCCGCGCCGCTTCGGCCTTTGCCATCGCATGGTAGTCGGCATAGCTGCGCTCCGGCGCGATGCCGATCTCGGCGGCCGATGCCGCGGCGTTTTCGGCATCCGAGGACAGCGCACCCGCCACCAGCGCGATCTGGTCGTCGAGCCGCATGGCCAACCGATGAACCGCGCCGATGAAGGCGTTGCGACCGCCGCCGACCATGCCGACCGTCAGGCGCTTGCGTAAGGTTCCGTCAGCGGTTGCGTAGACCATGGTTCGAGTCCTCCCGGATGCCGTCCAGCACAGGGACTATAGGAGGCGCCTCGCCAATTTCGAACAGCCTTTCCAAATTTTGTTTTGTAAAACGATCGTGCCGCACTAGCCTTGTGCGAGACCGGTGGAGGAGGGTTCGGATGGTGAAGGGTCGCATGACTACCCGCCGGCTTGTCGAGGCGATGGAAGCAAGACAATCGCTTCAAGTTTTGAATTCTCCCCTTTTTCCAACCGTCGGCGACTGGCGATCTTCACCGCAAGTTCGGGGCGCCTCAGGTACAACAGCTCGAATCCGGCCCATCTGATGAGCGGCGCACGAACCTCACCCGGCGAGAGCGTTCCCCGGAAACGCGGCCGTTCGCTGGCGGCACTTGGCCACACGAAACCACAAACCTATGAGGAGCTGCGCGCGGTGCTGTCTTCCGGCACCGTGCATTTCCCGAAAAGGATGCGCCAGGTCGCCATCTTCCTATGGCAGCATCCGAGCGACGTTGCGCTTGGCTCCATCGCCCAGGTGGCGGCGCAGGCAGGCGTGCAGCCCTCGACGCTGGTACGCTTCGCGCAGATCTTCGGCTATGCCGGCTTTTCCGACTTCCAAGGCCTGTTCAAGGACCACATGAAAGGCTCCTGGCCGGAAGGACGCACGCGCGACAACAAGGGACCGGCAGCAGCCGAACCCCACGCCGACTTGCATTTCCTCAACGGCATGGTCGGCGCCTCGCAGGCTTCGCTCAACCGCATCGGCAATGGCTTCGACACCGACAGCTTCGACAAGATGGCCGACCTGCTGGCGGGAGCCGAGCTGATCTACGTGATCGGCAGCAAGCGCGCTTTCCCGGTCACCACCTATCTGTCGCTGACGCTGTCGCAACAGGGCGTGCGCAACGTGTTGGTCGACAATGTCGGCTCGACCGCGCTCGATCAGGTCGGCTGCATAAGCCAGCGCGACGCGGTGCTCGCCGTTTCCTTCAGCCCTTACAACTCGATCACGCCAGACCTGGTCGCCCTCGCCCATGATCGCGGAGCACGCATCGTCGCCATCACCGACAGCACCTTCTCACCGCTGGTGAAACTCTCCGACACCTGGCTGGAAGTGGTGGAACAGGACTTCGCAGGCTTCCGCTCGCTCGCCGCTTCGCTCGCCGTCGGCATGGCTTTGGTCCACGGCGTCGTCGCGCGGCGGACAGGCTGATCGGCGCAGTTGACTGCAAGGAACTGCCGTTCCATATTCGAGAAAATAGAAACTTTGTTCCAGGAGGAGGAATGGAGGTTCGGCTCGACGGCAAGGTCTTGTTGATCACCGGTTCGACGCAAGGCATCGGCCGCGCGATTGCCTGGACGGCCGCCCGTTCCGGCGCCGAAGCTTTGCTGATCACCGGCCGCAACCGGCAGCGCGGCGACGCGGTCGCGGCGGAACTGTCGGCGATCGGGGCGCCGTCCGCTTTCCTGGCAGCCGACCTCGGCGACCCGAACACTCCGGCCCTGCTCGCCGCCGCATGCACCGAGCGCTTCGGCCGCATCGACGGGCTAGTCAATGCAGGGGCTCTGACCGACCGGGCCTCCTTCGTCGATGCCGGCCTCGACGACTGGACATCATTGTTCGCCGTCAATGCGCGTGCGCCGTTCTTCCTGATGCAGGCGGCGATCGCCGACATGAAAAAGCGCGGACAAGGCGGCGCCATCGTCAACATCCTGTCGATCAATGCGCATTGCGGCGCGCCGGACCTCGCCGTCTATTCCGCCACCAAGGGCGCTCTGGCGACGCTGACCAAGAATGCCGCCAACGCGCACCGCTTCGATCGCATCCGCGTCAACGGCATCAATGTCGGCTGGACCGATACGCCCGCCGAACGCGTCATGCAGGCCGAAACGCTCGGCCACGGCCCGGGCTGGCTAGACGCGGCCAATGCCGCGCAGCCCTTCGGCCGGCTACTCTCCGTTACCGACGTAGCGAACCTCGCCGTCTTCCTGCTTTCCGACGCGGCCGGGCCGATGACCGGCGCGCTGATCGACCAGGAGCAATGGGTGATCGGAGCGAACCGGTGAGCATCTCACCCTCCGCCTATCTCGGCCCCGCCCTGCTCGGCGGCCTGCCGCCTGAAGTCCGCAAACCGGCTTACGCTCGCTCGGCGCTGCAGCCGGGCATTGCCCATATCGGCGTCGGCGCCTTTCACCGCTGCCACCAGGCTGAATACACCGATGACCTCCTGGCGGACGATTTCGACCGCTGGGGACTGGTCGGCATCAACATCCGGCCTCCCGTGCTCGCCGCGACGCTCGGCCGGCAGGACGGCCTCTATACGCGGCTCATCCGTCAGAACAACGAGGTCGAGGCCCGCGTCATCGGCAGCATCGTCCGCGTGGTCGACAGCCAGCACAGCGCCGCGCCCGCACTCGAGGTGCTCGCCTCGCCCGATATCGAGATGGTCACGATGACGGTGACCGAAAAGGGCTATTGCCACATCCCGTCGAGCGGCGCGCTCGATCTAGACCATCCCGACATTGTCCACGACCTCGCCAACCCTGAGGCCCCGCGCAGCGTGCCCGGCATCCTGGCACGAGCGCTTGAGCTGCGCATGGGCTCGCATGGCCGCCCGGTGACGCTGCTTTCCTGCGACAACATCCCGGCCAACGGCACTATCCTCGGCAATGTCGTGCAGACATTCGCCGAGCGGCGCGGCAACGGCTTGGCGGACTGGATCGCCGCCAATGTCGCCTTCCCCTCGGCCATGGTCGACCGCATCGCGCCGGCAACGACCGAGGCCGATATCGAGACGGTCGAGCAGCGCTTCGGCTATCGCGACAGCGCCGTCGTCGTCGGCGAGCGCTTTCGGCAATGGGTGATCGAGAACCGCTTCGCCGGCCGCGTGCCGCGCTGGGACCGCATCGGCGCCGCTTTCGTAGACGACGTCACGCCGTTCGAGCATCTCAAGATGCGGGTGCTGAACGGCGCCCAGACGACGCTCAGCTATCTTGGCGTTTTGGGCGGCTTCGAGCACACATCGGATGCCATGGCCGACCCGTTGCTTGCCACCTTCGTCCGCCGCATGCTGACGGAAGAGACGCTGCCGACGCTGATGCCCGTGCCCGGCATCTCGCCGTCGGCCTATGTCGAGCAAAGCCTTTCGCGCCTCGCCAACACGGCGATCCGCCACCGCAATCACCAGATTGCTACCGACGGCTCGCAGAAGATCGTCCAGCGCCTGCTCAACCCGGTCAGTGATCGCCTGGCTAAGGGCCAAAGCATCGCGCTGCTGTCGGTTCCGGTCGCGGGCTGGATGGCCTATCTGATCAAGGCATCGTCGCGCTTCGGCCGCGCCTGGCAGGTGTCCGATCCTTTTGCCGAAAAGATTGCGGCCATCGCCGACCGCGTTGGTTCGGACAGCAAATCTCTTGCCAATGCAATCCTTGCCGTCGAAGCCATCTTCCATCCGTCACTTGCCGCCAGCGACGTGTTTCATGCAAATGTCGTCACCAGCCTCGATGGTTTGCTGTCAGATGATCCGATGGCCTTTGTCAGACATGTGTGCGCTGACCCAACAGATGCACGGTTGAAGCGACCAGCACGATCTGCATAGTACGAAGCGGGAGGCATCATGAAGCTTGGACTGCTCACGGCACCATTTCCGGATACTGCCCTCGGCGATGTCGCCGACTGGGCGAACTCGGCCGGCTTCGAAGCGCTCGAGATCGCCTGCTGGCCGAAGACTTCGGGCGCCAGCCGCCGCTATGCCGGCACCAGCCATATCGACGCCGCCGGCACCTCCCCCGCGCAAGCCAAGGACATTGCCGCCGAGCTCGCCGGCAAGGGCCTGACGATCTCCGGTCTCGGTTTCTATCCCAATCCGTTGCATCCCGATCAGGCGCATCGCGATGCGGTGATCGATCACCTGAAGAAGGTGATCGTGCTGGCAAGCCGAATGGGTGTCTCGCTCGTCAACACCTTCTGCGGCGGCGACGCCTCGAAGACTGTCGACGACAACTGGCAGGCCGCGCAGAAAATCTGGCCCGCGATCATCGCCCACGCGCGCGAGCACGGCGTCAAGCTCGCCTTCGAGAACTGCCCGATGATCTTCAGCTATGACGAATGGCCGGGCGGACACAACATCGCCTATTCGCCCTATGTCTGGCGCCGGATTCTCGAGGCTTGGGGCGGCGACGTCGGCATGAATTTCGACCCCTCGCATCTCGTCTGGCAGATGATCGACAAGGAACGCTTCATCCGCGAGTTCGGCCCGCACATGCTGCATGTGCATGCCAAGGACCTGATGATCGATCATGATGGTTTGTATGAGCGCGGGATCCTTTCCGCAGGCATAGGCTGGCAGGTGCCACGCATGCCGGGGCTTGGCGACATCAACTGGAGCAGCATCTTTTCGGGCCTTTACCGGGCCGGATATGACGGGCCGGTGGTCATCGAGCATGAGGACCGCCGGTTCGAGGGAAGCGACGACAAGGTCAAGCGCGGTTTTCTGCTGGCTCGCGACGTGCTGCGCCCCTTCGTCAAATGAGGGGACAAACGGCTAGGCTTCGATCGTTTCGGAGCCCAGGAACTGAAATCAATGTGGAGGAGTACTGAAATGAAGAAATACCTGACCATGGCCCCGCTGCTTGCCGGCGCTGCCTTGCTTGCCTCGGTGGGCGTGTCGTCCGCCGAAGGCAAATACACGATCGGCATCTCCAACACCGTGCAGGGCAATGGCTGGCGTGAGGAAATGATCTGCGCCATGAAGGCCCAGGCGCTCGCCTCCGGCGAAGTGGCGAAGCTCAACATCGCCCACCGCAACACCGACGCCGCCGGCCAGCTCGAGGACATCCGCAATCTGATCAGCGCCAAGGTAAACGCCATCGTCGTCAACCCGGCCGATCCGGCCGGCATCAAGGCCGGTCTGGAGGAAGCCACCAAGGCCGGTATCGTCGTCGTCGCTGTCGACCAGGCGGTGACCGAGCCGTCCGCATACATCATCTCCAACAACCAGGAACAGTATGCCTATCTCGGCGCCAAGTGGCTGTTCCAGCAGATGGGCGGCAAGGGCGAGGTGCTGTACATGCGCGGCGCCGCCGGTGCTTCCGCCGACAGCGACCGCGACAAGGGCTTCAAGAAGGCGCTGGCCGAATTCCCCGACGTGAAGGTCGCGCAGGAAGTCTTCACCGGCTGGCAGCAGGATCAGGCCAAGCAGCAGATCCTGTCCTTCCTCGCCACCGGAACGCCGATCAACGGCATTTGGACCTCCGGCATCGACAACGTCATCGTCGACGCTCTGGTCGAGCAGCAGGCGCCGATGGTGCCGGTTGTCGGCGCCGACAATGCCGGCTTCGTCGGCCAGTTGAACACGGTCAAGGGTCTGGTCGGCGCTGCCGTCACCAATCCCGGCTCGATCGGCGGCGCCGGCGTCACGCTCGCACTGCAGATCCTCGACGGCAAGAAGCCGGCGCAGCAAACCGTTCTGGTCGAGCCGCAGCTCTGGGAAAATGTCACGGAGGAAGGCAAGGCCAAGCTGAAGGCGGCCGCCGATCCGTCGCTCAGCCCCGAATGGCCGGTCTCGATCTCTATCCCGGACTGGACCACCTACACCAAGGAGCAGATCGTCGCCTGCAAGGGTCCGGGCGAATAGTCGCCTGAGCGACTTCAACTCCGCAGATTTCGCAAAAAGCATCCTACGGTTTTTGCGATAAGGAACTGCGGCAGATAAGGTCGCCGGGACGGCAGGTGCGAACCTGCCGTCCTTGGCGCTTGATGCGAGAACGCTGGTTTTGACGACGAACGAATTGCCGAACAATACATTGCTGGACGCCACCGGCGTGGCGAAGAATTACGGCGCGGTGTCGGCGCTGCGTGACGCATCGTTGTCGGTGCTGCCGGGCGAAGTCCATGCGCTGATGGGCGCCAACGGCGCCGGCAAGTCGACCCTTGTTAAGATCCTGACCGGTGCGATCCCGGCGGATGCCGGCCGCATCCTGATCCGCGGCGAAGCTCGCGATGTCCGCTCTCCGGCCGCCGCGCGTCGCGCCGGCCTGCTGCCGGTCTACCAGGAACCGGCGCTGATCCCTGACCTCGATGTGCTTTCCAATCTCAGGCTCACTGGCACGCCGGTCGAGCCGTTCCGCGCCTGGGTGCGCGAGCTCGGCATTCCGAACCTCGACATACGCGAGACCGCGCGCGACATTCCGCTGGCCGTCCTGCGTGTGCTCGACCTAGCGCGCGCGCTCGCCGCCGAGCCCGACGTTCTGCTGCTCGACGAGATGACGGCCGCGCTGCCCGCCAACCTTGCCGAAAAAGTGCTGGAAGTCGTGCGCCGCCAGGGCGACAGCGGCCGCTCGGTCATCTTCATCTCGCACCGTTTCGTCGAGATCTCGGCGCTGTGCGACCGAGCCACAGTGCTGCGCGACGGCGCAACCGTCGGCGTGGTCAACATCGAGCCCGGCGTCGAGGAAAAGATCGTCGAGATGATGCTTGGCGCCCGTATCGAGAAGACCAGCGTCGCCGCGGCGCGCACGGCAAGCGAAGCGCCGGTCGTGAAGGACAGCCACCCTCGGCTTTCGGTCCGCAACCTGCAGCTCGGCACGAAGCTGCATGACGTCTCTTTCGATCTCGCCAATGGCGAGGTGGCCGGCGTCGTCGCGCTCGAGGGCCAGGGCCAGGACGAGCTCTTCGCCGCCCTTGCCGGCTCGATCCGCCCGGCCGGCGGCACGATCGCCGTCGATGGCGCGCCGGTGAAGTTCTTCCATCCAAGCGATGCCATCCAGGCCGGCCTCGCCTACGTGCCGGGTGACCGCACAGAGGCTTTAGCCATGCAGCGTTCGGTGCGCGAGAACATCGCGCTGCCTTTCAGCGCTGCGCTGCGCAAATGGGGACCGATCAAGGTGCGCCGGGAGCATATGGTGGTTTCAAGCGCCATCGCCCGGCTGCAGATCGACACCCGCGCGCAGGGCGAGGTCCAGCGCCTTTCCGGCGGCAACCAGCAGAAGGTGACGATTGCCCGCTGGATCGCGGCAGATGCCCGCACCATCCTCTGCTTCGACCCGACGCGCGGCATCGATGTCGGCACCAAGCAGGAAATCTACAAATTGCTGCGCGAGCTCGCCGGCCTCGGCAAATCGGTCCTCTTCTACACATCCGAGCTGGAGGAAGTGCAGCGTGTCTGCGACCGCGTCATCGTCATCTTCGGCGGCCGTGTCGTCGACACCTTCCCGGTCGAGCTCGCCGACGAGCCGGCTCTGATGCGGGCCGCCTACGGCCTGCCGCGCGGCGCCAGGGCGGATGTCGGCATCCTTGCCGATGTCAGGCCAACGTCCGACGCGGAGACCGCGCCATGATGCGCTTCCTGCGCCGCCAGGGCTGGGTCGCCGGCCTGCTCGCCCTGCTCGTATTCCTGTTCGTCGTCACCAAGCTGATCCAGCCGGGCTACGGCAGCGGCGACTTCGGCTCGCTGGCGCGGGCGGTTCTCCCCTACGCCTTCGCCGTCGCGGCGCAGACTGTGGTGGTCATCGCCGGCGGCATCGACCTGTCGGTGGCCGCCATGATGGCGCTGACCAGCGTCACCGCCGCCTCGATGATGAACGGCGCCAGCGAGGAATATGCGTACTTCGTCGTGCCCTTCGTGCTGGCCATGGGCCTTGTGCTCGGCGCGCTAAACGGCCTCCTAATCGTCGTGACCCGAGTGCCGGATATCGTGGTTACTTTGGCCACGCTATTCGTCCTGCAAGGCGCGGCGCTCCTGGTGCTTGACGCGCCCGGCGGCGCAGCCGCCGAGTGGCTGAAGGCCACCGTCGTCGGCACCATGCCGATCCCCGGCCTGCCGGATTGGGCCGATGCCTGGGTCCCAAAGGCGCTGGTGCTGCTGCTTGTCTGCCTCTTCGTCATCTGGATCCCGCTCAGGCGCTCGCGGCTTGGCCTTTCCATCTACGCCATCGGCAGCAACGAGCTCGCCGCCTTCCGCAGCGGCGTGCCGGTGGCCCGCACCAGGATCGTCGCTTACGCGCTCTCCGGCCTGTTCGCAGCACTTGGCGGGCTGTCGCTCACCATCAGCACCGGCATCGGCGCGCCGATTCCCGGTCCCTATCTGCTGGCCAGCGTCGCGGCGGTGGTGCTGGGCGGCGTCGCGCTCGGTGGCGGCAAGGGAGGGCTGCTCGGGCCGATCATCGCCGTCTTCGTGCTCAGGCTGGTGCGCACCGACCTGACGCTTCTGGCCATCGATCCCAACGTCACGGCCATCATCGAGGGCGCGATCATGGTCGCCGTGGTGATGTTCGGCGCCTTCATCACCATCCGGGGCCGCCCGGCAGGAGCAACACCATGACGAACAGCGCGACCATGCCCCAGCCGGTCTCGCTCGGCCGCCGCCTGAAGCGCTTCATGGCGGATCGGCCGCTCATTCCCCTGATCATCCTGCTCGTCATACTGGTGCTGATCCTGCAGGTTCTTCGCCCCGGGATCGTCAATGAGCGCTGGATCGCCAACACCGCCAAGTTCGCCATTCCGCTGGCAATCCTCGCCGGTTGTCAGACCATGACGATGCTCACCGGCGGCATCGACCTCTCGGTCGGCACGGTGGCGACGATGAGCGCCTTCATCATGGCGACGCAAATCGTCAACCAGGATCCGACGGTGGCTTTCATCCTCGCCATGCTGCCGGCGGTGCTGATCGGCCTCGTCAACGGCGTCGGCGTCGGCGTCTTCCGCGTCCATCCGCTGATCATGACGCTCGGCACCAGCCTGATCGGCACCGGCTTCCTGCAGGTCTACCAGCGCACCGTGATCGCCTCCGGCGCCAAGATTCCGGATTTCCTCAACTGGCTCGGCACCGGTCTCACCTACGGCTTCCCCAACGCGCTCTTCCTGTTCGTGCCGGTGGCGGTGCTGATCGTCTTCACCTTGAACCGTACAGGCTTCGGCCGCCTGCTCTACGCCGTCGGCGACAATGAGCGCGCTGCACGGCTTTCGGGCGTCCGCTACTGGCAGGTGATCACGGCGCTCTATGTCATCTCCAGCCTGCTCGCCGGCATCACCGGCCTGCTCTATATCGGCCTGATCAAGGCGCCCTCGCTGTCGCTCGCCGAGCCGCTGGTGCTGCCTTCGGTGGCTGCCGCCGTCATCGGCGGCACCTCGATCTTCGGCGGCCGCGGCGGCTATATGGGAACCATTGTCGGCGCGCTGATCCTGACCGTGCTGACGACGCTGCTCACCATCCTGCATATGCCCGAAGGCGGCCGCCGCATCCTCTTCGGCTTCATCGTGCTGTTCGTGACCGCGGCCTATTTGAGGATCATCGAGGACAGGTAACAGGCGAAGCTATGCCGAGGCGTTGATTAGCTTGCCGCGCGCTGCGGCATGTATGGCCACAACAAGATCCTTTTCGTCGAACGGCTTGCCGACAAGCGCGACATCGAGGGGGCGCTCCACGATTTTCTCCGCATCCGCATAGCCGGTGATCATGACCGCCGGCCAGCCGGCACGCAGATTGCGGGCAAACCGGATCACGTCTATGCCCGAGATAAGGGGCATGGCAAAGTCGGTGACGATCACGTCGAATCGATCCGGCTCTCTCTCAATGGCGGCAAGCGCTTCGGCTCCGCCGGAGGCCCCTACGACCTCGAAGCCGGACTGCCTGAGCGACATGGCCGTCATTTCTCTCAAGGAGTGGCTGTCATCGATGAGCAGAACGGTCAGTGATCGTTCGCCAACCGCCGTGGCGCGCTCCGCGTCGGCAGCCTCGACAGCCTCTGCGCCGGCAGCAGCGATAGCCTCGGTGACATCCTGCGGCTGATTGGATCGGGGCAGCCACAGTTCTATGATGGTGCCGCGGTCCACCTCGCTCTCTATCCTGAGCGTGCCGCCCGACTGCTTGGCGAAACCATAGACGGTGCTGAGACCCAGCCCGGTGCCCTTCCCGATCGGCTTGGTTGTGAAAAACGGCTCGACCACCTTGCTTATCATGTCGCCGGCAATTCCGGTCCCGGTGTCCTCGACAGCGACCACCACATAGTCGCCGGCCGGCAGTTCGTCGCCCGCGTGGCCGACGCTGCGGTTGCTCGTCCGGACGAGAACCGTGCCTCCCGAAGGCATTGCGTCTCGCGCATTGAAGATGAGGTTCATCAAGGCGAGCTCGAGCTGCGCCGCATCCACATACACCGGCCATGTGCCGTCACTCACCAGCCACTTGAAGCGCACGAGGCCTCCAAGGACCGGGGCAACCAACCCGTTCATCGTATCCCCAAGGCTCGACAAGGGTACTGCCACGGGCTTCAGGTCCTGGCGTCGCGAAAAAGCGAGCATGCGCTGGACGAGATCCCTGCCTTGCCCGGCGGAGCGGCGTGTCATGTCGAGGATCTTGGTAGCGTTGCCGTCCAGCGTCAGCTGTCGCTCGAGCAGGCTTAGGCCGGAAAGGATCGCCGCGAGGAGATTGTTGAAGTCATGGGCGAGTCCGCCGGTCAGTTTGCCGATCGCATCGAGCCGCTGCGACTGCAGCAGCTGGCTCTCCAGGCGGCGTTGCTCTGTTATGTCTTGCATGGTGCCAAGCAACTCGAGCCCAGCGTCATCTTTGGAAACCACGCCCCGATCGAAGAAGATGCGATATTCATCATTGGCGCACCGCCAGCGAAATTCGCAGCCATAGGACCCCGTCTCGCATGCCGCCGAAAGCGACCTGGTTACCTCCTCGCGATCGTCGGGGTGAACCCGGCTGAGCCCGAAATCCGGATGCGACAGGAAACGGCTCGGCGGGAACCCTGTCAGCCGCTCGACGCCTTGCGAGACGTAGCTTGCGGCGAAAGGCGCCTCAGCCGAGCGGGCATGAAAACAGATCGGAAGCGAGGCAAGAATCGCCTCCTGCCTTGCTTCCGAATGGCGCAGCGCCCGTTCGGCATCGAGTTTGTCCGACTTGGCCTTCAGCGCCTGTTCGAGCAGCCGCTGCTCCCGCGCCGCGTTTCGCTCGATCTCGCGCGTCTTCTCATGAAGATCGACGAAGACCATAACCTTGGAGCGAAGCATCACCGGGTCGAACGGCTTGAACAGGTAGTCGACAGCGCCGACGTCATAGCCGCGCAGCATATGCGCCTCTTCCTTGCTGATCGCGGTAAGGAAGATGATCGGCGTGTTTTTCGATCGTTCACGCCGGCGGATCAGCGTAGCCGTCTCGTAGCCGTCGAGGTTCGGCATGAGCACGTCGAGCAGGATGACGGCGAAATCTTCCTTGAGCAGGAAGCGCAGCGCTTCCTCACCCGACTGGGCGCAGACGACCTCGCCGACTTCGCCAAGCACCTCCGCGATGGCAAGCAGATTGCGTTCGTCGTCATCGACCGCGAGAACGCGTGCCCGCAATCCTTCGACCGGTTCGCTTCTTTCTGCCTCGATCGCGGCCATTCCTTTTACCTGCCGGAGCGCTTTCAGATGGCGGTCATCAATGCCGGCGCGAAGGGCTCAGCCCGCGCTCGCGCGCGACCGATCCAAACCCGCAGCAACGCAAGCAGCAGATCGAGGTCGACCGGTTTGGCGATGTAGTCGGATGCGCCGGCGTCCAGGCATTTCTGACGGTCGCCTTTCATCGCCTTGGCGGTAACCGCGATCAATGGGATGTGGGCTATCGCCGGCATGGCCCGAATCCGACGCATGGTCTCGTAGCCGTCCATTTCCGGCATCATGATGTCGATCAGGGCGACATCGGCGTCGGGTGTTTCTTCGAGCAACGCGATGCCGTCCCGGCCCCGTTCGGCATGCTGCACATCAATGTCGTAAGTCTCCAGCACGCTGGTCAACGAGTAGATGTTGCGAATGTCGTCGTCGACGATCAGAACCTTGGCGCCGGCGAGATCGGCATTGTCGACCTGCTCGGTGGCCAAGATCTGTTCGCTCTGCGTGTCGCTTGGCAGTGCCGCCGAGATCAGGAGCCCGAGCTGGCCGAAGTTATCGGCACGTGGGACATCGCCCAGTGCCGGATGCAGCGCGACCTGCTGCAGAAACGCGTCCGGGTGCGGCGTGAAGAACAGCAGGCGCGGTAGAGCGTCGCTGAACTGAGACACGATTTCGTCGAGCATCTGGGCGTTGTCCTTGGCCGAACGCCCAAACCCGAAAACAATCGCGTCATAAGCGGCGGCGCCCGGCTCGTCCACGTTGGCGGCGACACGACCGACCGCGGTGACCGAGGTGATGCCATCTCGAATGGCTTCCACCAGGGCCAGGCGGCGCTCGGGGTCAGGATCGGCGATCAACACGTTGCGCTGCACCCTCAGGTTCCGCGAATGGATTTCCTCGAAAACGCGGGCGAGCTCGCCGGCCGAAACCGGCTTGCTCGAAACGCTTGCAGCGCCCCTGCGCGTCAGCACTTCGAGATCCTCGGCGCCGGAGATGACATGGATCGGAATGTTCCTGGTCTTCTGGTCATGCCGCAGAAGGTCGAAAAGCACCCAGCCGTCGATGTCTGAAAGGCCGAGATCGAGCGTGATCGCATCGGGCATCAGCTTGCGGGTCAGCGCCAGCGTGCCGGAGCCGGCCGTTGAAAGCACCCCCTTCAGTCCGGCGGATCGAGCAAGACCGAGCAGCAGCCCTCCGAAAGTCGGGTCGTCCTCGACAATAAGCACCACCCTGTCCGAGGGATTGATCGAGTCACGATCGTCCGCAAGTTCTGGGGTACCCGAGCTGTCTGCTGGCTGGACGCCCGCCGCGATGACGTCGGCAGGCGAAAGCTCGATCGGCGCCGCCAGGCTGCTGCTGCGCGGGCCGTCGAAGGGGATGACCAGGGTGAAGGTCGATCCCTTGCCTTGCTCGCTTTCGACGCGCAGCTCACCGCCGAGCAGCCGGGCGATTTCCCGGCTGATGGAAAGGCCGAGGCCAGTGCCGCCATATTTGCGGCTGGTCGTGCCGTCGGCCTGCTGAAACGCCTCGAAGATGAGCTTTTGCTTGTCTTCCGGAATGCCGATCCCGGTATCGGTAACGGCGATCGCCAGTGCCCGGGGCGGCGCCGCACCGTTTTTGCGGCCGGTTCTCTCGGCATGGATGTTCAGCATCACCTCGCCGTTGGACGTGAATTTGAAGGCGTTGGACAGCAGATTGAGCACGATCTGCTGCAGCCGCTTTTCGTCCGTGCGGATCGTGTCAGGCAGGGCTTGCTCGATCTTGATGGTGAAGCCGAGCCCCTTGTCAGCCGCAAGCTGTCTGAAAGTCCGCTCCATATGCTGGCGCAGGTGTGCGAGCGGCATGTCGTTGATTTCGATCGACACCGTGCCGGACTCGATCTTGGAAAGATCCAGTATGTCGTTGATGAGGCTGAGCAGGTCGGTACCTGCCGAGTTGATAGTACGCGCGAAATCGATCTGCTTGTCGTTCAGATTCCCCTGCTGGTTGGTCGCAAGCAGATTGGACAGGATCAACAGCGAATTCAGCGGCGTCCTCAGCTCGTGACTCATGTTCGCCAGGAATTCGGATTTGTATTTGGAGGTCAGCGCCAGTTGCTCGGCCTTCTCCTCCAGAGCCCGCCTGGCCATCTCGATCTCGAGGTTCTTGTTTTCCACCTGCTTCTTTTCATTCTCGAGCAGTTGCGCCTTTTCCTGCAGCTCCTCATTAGTGGCGTGAAGCTCTTCCTGCTTCTTGGTGAGCTCGGTCTGACGCGACTGCAGTTCGGACGTCAAAAGCTGCGATTGCTTGAGAAGCCCTTCCGTGCGCATGGTCGCGGCGATCGTGTTGAGCACGATGCCGACCGATTCCATGAGCTGCTCCAGGAAAAGGCGGTGCGTATCGCTGAACCGGCTGAACGAAGCGAGTTCGATAACCGCCTTGACCTCGTCCTCGAACAATGCCGGCAGGACGATGGCGCTCGCCGGCGGGGCCTCGCCCAGGCCGGAGGTGATGCGCAGGAAGCTCGATGGGACGTCATCGAGCATGATTGCCCGTTTGTCGGCGGCGCACTGCCCGATCAGGCCTTCGCGGAAGTCGACCCGTTGGCGGACGGTGGCCTTGCCTTCGGCGGCGTAGGACGCGGCTAGTTCCAGATAGGATTCTTCCTCGTCGCGATTGGTGACGTAGAACAGGCCGTATTGCGCGTTCACCAGTGGCGCGAGCTCGGAAATGATCATCCGCGAAACCGTGGCAAGGTCCCGCTCGCCCTGCAGCATGCGCGAGAAACGGGCGAGATTGGTCTTCAGCCAATCCTGCTCGGCATTCTTCAAGGTCTGGTCCTTGAGGTTGCGGATCATCTCGTTGATGTTGTCCTTCAGCGCCGCGACCTCGCCGGAGGCCTGCACGCTGATCGAGCGGGTGAGGTCGCCCTTGGTCACCGCGGTCGACACTTCGGCGATGGCCCGGACCTGGGTCGTCAGGTTCGCCGCCAGCTGATTGACGTTGTCGGTCAGGTCGCGCCACAGGCCGGCGGCGCCCGGCACCCTGGCCTGGCCGCCGAGCTTGCCCTCGATGCCGACCTCGCGAGCCACGTTGGTCACCTGATCCGCGAAGGTCGCCAGCGTCTCGATCATGCCGTTGATCGTGTCCGCCAGCGAAGCGATCTCACCCTTGGCATCGACCGCAAGCTTGCGCTTCAGGTTGCCCTGGGCAACGGCGGTGACGACGTCTGCAATGCCGCGCCACCTGGTTGGTCAGATTGGTCGCCATCAGATTGACGTTGTCGGTCAAGTCCTTCCAGGTGCCGGCCACACCCTCCACCCGAGCCTGACCGCCGAGCTTGCCTTCGGTGCCGACTTCGCGCGCCACGCGCGTCACCTCGCCGGCGAACGAGTTGAGCTGGTCGACCATGGTGTTGATGGTCGACTTCAGCTCCAGGATCTCGCCTTTGACATCGACGGTGATCTTCTTGGACAGGTCGCCTCGCGCCACCGCTGTGGTAACTTCTGCGATGTTGCGAACCTGACCGGTGAGGTTCTCGGCCATCGAGTTGACGTTGTCGGTCAGGTCCTTCCAGGTGCCGGCGACGCCGCGCACCTGTGCCTGACCGCCGAGCTTGCCTTCGGTGCCGACCTCGCGCGCCACGCGCGTCACTTCCGAGGCAAAGGAGTTCAATTGGTCCACCATCGTGTTGATGGTGTCCTTGAGCTCCAGGATTTCACCGCGCACATCGACCGTGATCTTTTTCGACAGATCGCCGAGTGCGACGGCGGTCGTCACCTCCGCAATGTTGCGCACTTGGCCCGTGAGATTGGCGGCCATGGCGTTGACGTTGTCGGTGAGGTCCTTCCAGGTGCCGGCAACACCGCGCACCTGCGCCTGTCCCCCGAGCTTGCCGTCGGAACCCACTTCGCGGGCGACGCGCGTCACCTCCGAGGCGAAGGAGTTCAACTGATCCACCATCGTATTGATGACGTCCTTGATCTGCAGGATTTCGCCCAAGGCGTCGACGGTGATCTTCTGGGTCAGGTCGCCGGTGGCGATTGCGGTCGCGACCTTGGAGACGTCGCGCAACTGCACGGTCAAATTGCCGGCCATCGCGTTGACATTGTCGGTCAGATCCTTCCAGGTGCCGCCGACGCCCTCGACATGCGCCTGACCTCCCAATTTGCCTTCCGAGCCCACTTCGCGCGCCACGCGGGTGACCTCCGACGCGAAGGAATTGAGCTGGTCCACCATGGTGTTGACGGTGTTCTTCAGTTCGAGGATTTCGCCCTTCACATCGACGGTGATCTTTTTCGAAAGGTCGCCCCTGGCAACGGCCGTGGTAACATCGGCGATATTGCGCACCTGCCCGGTCAGATTGGCGGCCATCAGGTTGACGTTGTCCGTCAGGTCCTTCCATGTGCCGCCGACTCCGCGGACTTCAGCTTGGCCGCCCAGCTTTCCCTCGGTGCCGACCTCGCGTGCCACGCGGGTGACTTCCGAGGCGAAGGAGTTCAGCTGGTCCACCATCGTGTTGATGGTGTTCTTCAGCTCCAGGATCTCGCCCTTCACATCGACGGTGATCTTCTTCGAGAGGTCACCCAGTGCCACCGCGGTAGTCACTTCGGCGATGTTGCGCACCTGACCGGTAAGATTCGCCGCCATGGAATTGACGTTGTCGGTCAGGTCCTTCCAGGTGCCGGCGACACCGCGCACCTGTGCTTGGCCGCCGAGCTTGCCTTCCGTGCCGACCTCGCGCGCCACGCGCGTCACCTCGCCGGCAAATGAGTTGAGCTGATCGACCATGGTGTTGATGGTCGATTTCAGTTCCAGAATTTCGCCTTTCACGTCGACGGTAATCTTCTTGGAGAGGTCGCCCAAAGCCACCGCCGTCGTCACATCGGCGATGTTGCGGACTTGGCCGGTCAGGTTGGCGGCCATCAGGTTGACGCTGTCGGTGAGGTCTTTCCAAGTACCGCCAACGCCCTCGACACGGGCTTGGCCTCCGAGTTTGCCCTCGGTGCCGACCTCACGCGCGACGCGGGTCACCTCCGAGGCGAAGGAGTTGAGCTGGTCCACCATCGTGTTGATGGTGTTCTTCAGTTCGAGGATCTCACCCTTCACGTCGACGGTGATCTTCTTCGACAAGTCGCCAGACGCGACAGCCGTGGTCACCTCCGCAATGTTGCGCACCTGGCTGGTCAGATTGGTCGCCATCGCGTTGACATTGTCGGTCAGGTCCTTCCACGTGCCCGCCGCCCCCCTGACGCGTGCCTGACCGCCCAGCTTGCCTTCGGTGCCGACCTCGCGCGCCACACGCGTCACCTCCGACGTGAAGGAGGCGAGCTGCTCAACCATGGTGTTGACGATTTTACCGATGCGCAGGAATTCGCCGCGAAGCGGCCTGCCGTCAATTTCCACCATCATGGATTGGGACAGATCGCCCTTGGCGACCGCGCCGATGACGCGGGCAACTTCCGCGGTGGGCTGCACCATGTCCTCGATCAGGTCGTTGACCGAACGGACGCTCGATTCCCAGCTGCCTTTGGCGTTCCTCACATGGCCGCGTTCGCCGATGCGGCCGTCCTTGCCGACGACCCTGCTCAGCCGCGCAAATTCTCGCGCCATCTGATCGTTCAACTCGACGATCTGATTGAATGTGTCGGCGATCTCGCCGTTCAACCCTTCATAAGAATTCTCGATGCGGACGGAGAAGTCACCGTTTCGAAAGGCTTTGAGGGCGTTGAGAATCTGACGGGAATCGAATTGTTCCTTTGACGAACGAGAAACGCCCACACTCCCCTCCGCGCCTGCCCCGACAGCTATATTAAGCCGAGGGCCAAAACGCATCGCGGCCTGTTTGGTTCCGTGCCTGTTTGAACAGGTGGTTAATCAGATGTGGCGAAGCTTGCCGTAGAGACACTCAGGCCGGATTCTTATGCAGCCGAACTGCCCGGCTCTTCTTCTCCGCCATTCGGATCCCCCGGGGCCGTTGCCCAGGCGAGCTCGACCAGTGTCACCGTGCGGCGGCCAACACCGTCGATCTGGCAGACGATCAGCCCCTGCTCCTCGATGTAATCGAGCAGCCGCCGGGCGCGACGCAGCGAATGCGAGCCATAAGCGCGGGCGATCGCCGCGTCGCTCGGGCAGGGCCAGCCTTCCTTCGCCGCCCTCGCGATCATCATGAACACGCCCTGCATGTCCTCCGGCAGAAGCGATGCGCGCACGGAGACGTCGCGCCACGCGTCGTCCTCGGCCATGTCCGAGCCGACGCCGGCGCGGGCGCGCGTCAGCATGCGTCGGAATTCCGAAAGGTCGGGCACCACCGAAGCGAGTCCTTCGATTCGGCAGCGGACCACGAACTCCTGATAGAGCACGCCGATGACGCGGAATCCGGCATCGGGCTCAGCCAGGATAGCGCGCAGGATACGGTCCATCCGCCCGCGCCGCTCGGCAAGGTCCTCGGCGCTGGGCTGCGGCTCGGCCGGCTCGGGGCGGATGTCGAGCGGCGCGGCCTTGGCCGCCATCAACTGATCGAGCAGGTCGGGCGACGGCCGGCGCTGCGGGCGGACCGTCTCCGGCGGCGGTGCCGCGAGGATGATGGCGCGCGCATCTTCGAGCGTCGCTTCGGGCAGCGGCATCAGCCGCGGCGTGCCGTTGCGCGGGCTCGTCTCGGTCGATCCGATCCGCACGCTGAGCGGGCGACGCGACAGCGCCGGACCGAGCGCCATGAAATGCCCGCGGTCAAGGTCGCGGAAGGCTTCCGCCTGCCGCCGCTCCATGCCGAGCAGGTCGGCGGCGCGCGCCATGTCGATGTCCAGAAAGGTGCGGCCCATCAGGAAGTTGGAGGCCTCCGCCGCGACGTTCTTGGCGAGCTTCGCCAGCCGCTGCGTGGCGATGATGCCGGCGAGCCCGCGCTTGCGGCCGCGGCACATCAGATTGGTCATGGCGCCGAGGGAAAGCTTGCGCGCCTCATCCGAGACCTCGCCTGCAGCAGCAGGCGCGAAGAGCTGCGCCTCGTCCACCACCACCAACATCGGATACCAATGGTCGCGCGCGACCTCGAACAACCCGCCAAGGAAGGCTGCGGCGCGCCGCATTTGGTTCTCGGCATCGAGCCCTTCGAGGTTTAGCACTGTCGAGACGCGGTGGATGCGCGCTCGCTCGCCGGCCGCCTGCAGGCCGCGCTCGGTATGATCCTCGGCGTCGATCACCAGATGGCCGTAGCGCTCACCGAGCGAGACGAAGTCGCCTTCGGGATCGATGATGGTCTGCTGCACCCAGGGCGCGCTCTGCTCCAGCAGCCGGCGCAGCAGATGCGACTTGCCCGAGCCCGAATTGCCCTGCACCAGCAGGCGGGTCGCCAGCAGCTCTTCAAGGTCGAGGGCCGCCGGCGCGCCTGCCGACGTCTGCCCCATCTCGATCGCAACCGTCATATTCTCGACTCGGATAGTCTCCCTGCGCGGGAGGGACTTAGCAACCGACGCGCGGTGCGTCGAGCACGGGGCAAAGGGCTCGGCGCGATGTTCCACACTTAACGGCAGGCCATCGCCAGCTGAACTGGTCCGACCACCATTTCGCTGGCGCAATCTCCTGATCGGCGTATCATCCTTTTAGGGAGGGTTCATGGCAGGAGGAGGCTTATGAACGTCGCTGCGGAGGTGCCCGTCGTAGACCTGACGGTGCAAGACATTGTTTCGTCTGCTCTTTCGAAATTTCGCGCCGGCGACACTGTTTCGACCCGGGCAATGCTCGACGCCATCCGCCAATCGGACCCCGCCTGCGGGGACAGCGACGACCATCTGGTCGAACTGATCGTCATGGCCGCTGTTGGTAAGACCATGGGCGTCGTCTTCGATCACCGCTCGCCCGACGAGCAGTTGCCGTGCCTGTCCTAAACCTCGTTGCGCTGAAAAGGATTAGGCGAGGCGCTGTAAATCCTTGTTTGGGGCATGTCGGTGTCCCAGAACGCGCGCACGTCCGGGCGACATGCATTAGCTTCCGAGCGGATGCGGCATATAACCGACGAAACCGGCGATCTTCCAGCGCCCGCCGACCTTGCGGCAGAAATAGAGCGTCTGCCATTTGAGGCGGTCGACGCCGCCATCCACCTTGGCGATCGAGCCGTCGAACTTCTTGTGCAGCACAGCACGATCGCCGTTGACGTCGATGTCGCGCAGGTTGGTGACGCGGAAAATCGCCTCGCGCAGCGGCTCGGCGAATTCCGTCGCGGCTGTCTCCTTGGCCTGCCGCAGCCATTCGTCGCGATAGACTTCCAGCCTGGGAAACTGCAGCCGCCAGGCGTCGGCATTGGGCAGGAAATGCGCATGCATGCCGAAGAAGCTTTCGGCAATGAAGTCGTCCTCGACCAACGACCAGTCCTGGCCGAGGAAGGCGTCGATGTCGCGCCGCACGAGCATTTCCCACAGCGCATGGCGATCGGCATCGCCTTCCGGAAACGGATTCTTGTCAAAGGTCATGTTGGTTCTTCCCCTTGCGTTCGATCAGCAACCCACCGGTCGCATCGCCGGTTCGGGGTGCAGGATGCTCACGATTTGTAATAAAGCAACATGAATTTCGGAAAAATGTTGCTTTCCGACATTGCCTCTTGGAGGATCACCTCTACAAGCGTAGACGGCTGCAAGAACGGTCCTTACGTCGACAACAGGAGATTCATTTGCCCAAGCAGTGCTTCGGAAAATCGCATGTCCCGCTCTCGCCCGCCGTCCGCGCCGGCGATTTCGTCTATGTCTCCGGCCAGGTGCCTGTGGGCAGCGACGGCCTGGTAGTCAAGGGCGGCATAACTGACCAAGCCGAGCAGGTGCTGCAAAACGTCAAGGCTGCGCTGGCGCTGGCCGGATGCACCATGGACGACGTGGTGAAGACCACCGTCTGGCTCGAGGACGCACGCGATTTCGGCGCCTTCAATACGGTTTATGCCAGGCACTTCCCGAACGACCCGCCGGCGCGCACCACCGTCGAGTCGCGCCTGATGATCGACATCAAGATCGAGATCGAGGCCATCGCCTACCGGCCGGTCTGATCGCGGCCAGACAACAACGGAGGCGCGGAATGCAGTTCGATCTGTTGATCAAGGGCGGCCGTGTGATCGACCCGGCTTCCGGGTTGGATGCGCCGCGCGACATCGCCGTCGCCTATGGCCGAATCGCCGCCATCGAAGCGACCATCGATAGCGAGACCGCCGGTGAGGTGGTCGACGCCGGGGGCTGCATCGTCACTCCGGGCCTCGTCGATCTGCACAGCCACGTCTACTGGGGCGGCACCTCGCTCGGCGTCGACGCTGACCGTCTCGCCGCCAAGAGCGGCACCACCACCTTCATCGATGCCGGCAGCGCCGGCGCCGGCAATTTCCTGGGGTTTCGCCGCCATGTCATCGAGCGTTCGAAGGTCCGCATCCTTGCCTACGTCAACATCTCCTTCGCCGGCATATTCGGCTTCGCCGAGACGGTATCCGTCGGCGAATGCAGCGATCTCAGACTCTGCGAGCCGCGCGAGACGGTGGCCGCGGTGCGCGAGCACGCCGCTGTCGTCGTCGGCGTAAAAGTCCGTTCCGGCAAGCATGCCGGCGGCACCAGCGGCATCGCGCCGGTCGACCTCGCGCTCGAAGCCGCGGACCAAGCCGGCCTGCCGCTGATGGCGCATATCGACGAGCCGCCGCCCGGCCGTTCGGAAGTGCTGCCCAGGCTCCGCCGCGGCGACATCCTCACTCACTGCTTCCGGCCGTTCCCCAACGCGCCGGTCTTCGCTTCGGGCGCGGTGCGGCCGGATATGCGGCAGGCGCGCGAGCGCGGCGTCATCTTCGACATCGGCCACGGCATGGGCTCCTTCGACTTCGAGGTGGCGAAGGCGATGCTGTCGGAAGGGCTGGCGCCGGACGTCATCTCGAGCGATGTGCATCTCTACTGCGTCGACGGCCCTGCCTTCGATATTCTCGTATGCATGTCGAAGCTCATGGCGCTCGGCATGCCGCTGGTCGAGGTCGTGCGCGCCGCAACGCAGCGCCCGGCCGAAGCGATCGCCAGGCCCGAGCTCGGGGCGCTTAAAGTCGGCGGCATCGGCGATGTCGCGGTGCTGAGGCTGCAGCCCGGCCGCTTCACCTTTGTCGATGCGGTCGGTGCGTCACTGATCGAGGACCAGCGGCTGGTCTCCAATGGCATCGTCATCGGCGGCAAATGGTGGCGGAACGAGGCGCCCGACCATAATGAGACCGAGCGCTTCGAGGCCCATGCGCACCATACGCATGTCGAGGTTGCGGCCAGGCACTTCGGGCGCTGATTGGCTCACCGTCGCGAATTGCTCGGCTCGCCATAGACCGGCGTCGCAATCCCCTCCATCCGCGCCTTGAGCTGCAGCGCCACGAATTTCGAATAGAAGCGCGACAGCGCGAGATTGCCGCCGTGGAACCACAGCGCCTCCTGGGCCGTCGGCTTCCACATGTTGCGCAACTCGCCCTGCCACGGGCCGGGGTCGCCCTTGACGCCGGAGCCGAGGCCCCAGCACGGCCCGACCTTGTCGGCGACCTCCCGGGAAACGATCCCTGCCACCGTCTCGTTCATCGACTGGTAGCCGGTGCAGGAGACGATCGCGTCGACCGCCAGCTCGCTGCCGTCCTCAAACAGAATGCCGGTCGGCGTCAGCGATTTGATGCCGACGCCGCTCTTCACCGCGATCTCGCCGTTCAGGATCAGCTCGCAGGCGCCGACGTCGATGTAGTAGCCGGAACCGGTGCGATAGGCTTTCATGAGCAGTCCGGTCTCGTCCTCGCCGAAGTCGATGGCAAAGCCGCTGTCGCTGAGGCGCTTGTAGAAATCCGCGTCGCGCTCGCGGATGACGTCGTAGAGCGCCCGCTGTCCCTGTGGGACCAGCGCGAAGGGCGTCGAAGCGACGATCATGTCGGCCTTGTCGGTGGTGATGCCCCGCGCCAGCGCCTTTTCCGAAAAGATCTCGAAGCCGACCTCCATCAGCGTGTCGGACTTCACCACCGTCGTCGGCGAGCGCTGCACCATCGTGACCTTGGCGCCGGCTTCCCAGAGGTCGACGCTGACATCGTGGCCGGAGCTCGCCGCGCCGATCACCGCGACGCGCTTGCCGCGGAATTTCTCGCCGGTCGAGTACTGGCTGGAATGCAAAAGCTCGCCCTTGAAGCTGTCCGCGCCAGGCAGATCGATCTGCCGTGGCGGCCCGTAGGCGCCGGTGGCGAAGACGATTTGCTTCGGCTTCAGCGTGATGCGCTCGCCGACGCGGTCGACCACCACCGTCCAGACCTTTTCGGCCTCGTCATAGGCCGCGCTGATGCATTTGGTGGCGACCCAGTAGCTCAGCTCCATGACGCGGGCGTACATTTCGAGCCAGTCGCCCATCTTGTCCTTGGGCGTGAACACGGGCCAGTTTTCCGGGAACGGAATGTAGGGCAGATGGTCGTACCAGACCGGGTCGTGCAGCACGAGCGAGCGGTAGCGGTTGCGCCAGGAATCGCCGGCGCGCGCGTTCTTCTCGACGATGAGGGTGGGAACGCCGAGCTGCCGCAGACGGGCGCCGAGCATGATGCCGCCCTGGCCGCCGCCGATCACCAGGCAATAGGGCTGCTCGTGCACGCCGAGCTCACGCGCCTCGCGCGCTCTTGCTTCCGCCCAGGTCTCGCGTTCGGGATCAGCCTTATGGCGGATGCCGAGCGGCCGGGCAGGCCCCTTCTGCTCCTCGAAACCCTTGAGCTCGCTCATCGCCGTGAACAGCGTCCGGCAGCGGCCATCCTTGAGCCGCAGGATGCCCTCGCCTCGCGCCACGGCCGTCTCGAAGCTGAACCAGGCCTCGATGACGCCGTCGGCGACGCTTGGCTCCCCGGACAGGCGCCAGTGCGACGGTTGCGTCGAGAAAAGCGTCGCCTTGAGCATCTCGCGGACCGCGGGTTGGCCCTCCATGGTCTTGATGTTCCATGTGAAGGCCAGCAGATCGCGCCAGTAGCAATCGTCCACGAAAAGGTTCGTCGCCGCCTCGATGTCACCCGCCTCGAGCGCGCGGCCGAATGTGCCGAGCCAGGTTGCCGCCTGTTGCGATGCTGCGATGTCGAGCATTGATGTTCGTTCCCTTTCTTCTGTTCGAATTCTTGATCGGAGCCGGCGGCCGGCCTTCCCTTCTCCCCTTGTGGGAGAAGGTGGCCTCGCGAAGCGAGGTCGGATGAGGGGTGCTCCAGGGAACGCCAGCGTCTCACTCCGCTGGAACACCCCTCATCCGTCTCGGCGCTATCGCGCCGATCCACCTTCTCCCACAAGGGGAGAAGGAAGAACCTGCCTCAATCTCCGAGCGGCTCCATCTCCTTCCCCGTCCGATGGATCTGGGCGTTGAACTTGATGCGGCGCACCGTCTCGCGCGCGGGGCCGTCGAGCTTGTAGGCGGACGCGACCGCGAGCAGGTCGATGGCCGCAAGAAAAGCGTAGCGCGAAGCTGTCGGCTTCAGCGTGTCGGGATATTCGGGAACCGCCATCGTCAGCTGGACATCGCAGACGCGTGTCAGCTCCGTGTCCGGCGCGGTCACGCAGATCGCGTCGGCGCGATAGTGCTTGGCAAGCTCCACCGCCTCGGTCACCTCCCGGGTACGGCCGGTCGCCGATATCGCGATCACCACATCGCCCGGCTTCAGCGTCGAAGCCGTCATGCGCATCAGATACGGATCGCATTGCGCGCTGATGGTGATGCCATAGCGAAACAGGCGATACTGCGTCTCTTGCGCCAGCGCCGATGAGCTGCCGCCAAGTCCGAATACTGTCACTTGCCTTGCCTTGGCGATCAGCTCCGCCGCTTTCTGCAACTGCCCTGGATCGATCTGCCGTTCGGCCTCCTGCAGCGCGCGGCGCGCTTCGCCGAAGACGGCGTTCCAGAACGGCATGCCGCTGTCGCCGTTCGTGCGTTGCGGCTTGGTGCTAAGATAAAGCGCGCCGACGACGAGGCTCTGCGCCAGCTTCAGCTTGAAGTCGCGCACGCCGTCGCATCCGATGGCGCGGCAGAAACGGGTGACCGTCGGCTCGCTGACCTGGGCGCGCTGCGCCAGCGCGGCATTCGATGCGTCGACGGCATATTTGACATCGTCGAGCACGACGTCGGCGACGCGACGTTCCGCCGGCCGCAAGTCCGTGTAGCTGTCCTTCACCTGCGAAATGATGTCGGGGAAGCGCCTGACATGATCATGCCGGCCGTCATCCGCGTCGGAAATCCGCAGCGCCTGGCTGTCAGCTTCGGTCATTGGCCGTCCTTCTCTGCCGTTTCTGGACCACCATATTTGCGATTATCCGCCGGCTGGCCATAGGCAATCAGCCGAAGTGAGTATGTAGGAAAGTAACACACACTGCAAGCCCGTCTAAACAAGGCGAAATCAGTCACTTAGATAAGCTTTGGTTGAATCTGATGGCGCCAGATCTTTGCCGCCGCTTGACAGTAAAGTAGGATAGTTACAGACTGATTTCGCGGACAGAGGGGGCTCCGGCAACCCAATCACGCAGTCTCCGAGGGGAGCATGAATACCGGCAGCGCAAGAACGCCGAAGCTCGGCGTGCAGGCAGCGAGCAAGGTTTATACCACGGCCTCCGGCGATCTTCTCGCCCTAGACCGCTGCAGCCTCGACGTGCACGCCAACGAGATCGTCTCCATCGTCGGCCCCTCCGGTTGCGGCAAGACCACGCTCTTGTGGTCGATGTCGGGCCTGCATCGTCTGACCAGCGGCGCGATACTGCTTGACGGCAAGGAGGTCACCGGCCCGCGTCCCGAGATCGGTATCGTCTTCCAGGAAGCGAACCTTCTGCCCTGGCGCAATCTCGACGCCAACATCAACTTCCCGTTCGAGATCAAGGGCGAGAAGCCCGATCGCGCCTGGATCGCGCATTTGCTTCATCGCGTCGGGCTCGACGGCTTCGGCGGCAAGTTCCCGCGCGAGCTTTCCGGCGGCATGCAGCAGCGCGCGGCGATTGTCCGCGCGCTGGCGCTGAAGCCTTCCGTGCTCTTGATGGATGAGCCCTTCGGTGCGTTGGACAGCTTCACCCGCGAGGAGATGAACCGCCTCGTCGAGGAGATCTGGCTCGATACCAAGACGACCATCGTTTTCATCACCCACAGCATCGAGGAAGCGATCTTCCTCTCCGACCGGGTCGTGGTGCTGACCGCGCGGCCGGGACGCGTCGCCAAGGTCTACGACGTGCCGTTCCCGCGCCCGCGCTCGCTGGAGATCATGGCCACCAAGGAGGTCTTCGACCTCACCAACCGCATCAAGATGGACATCGTCGGCGAGCGCCGGCCGAAGGCGCAGGAGCAGCTGGAACACAAGAGCGCTGAAATCGTGAGGATCAGACCGTGAGCGGGGGCGACGCCATTCCGGAATTCTCCAAAGCCAAGTCCGGTGACGGCCAGGATGTCAGCCTCACCAACCTCTCCGCCTTCGCCGGCGGCCCAGGCATCAAGTCCGGTGCCGAGGTGGCCGCGATTCTCGTCGTCGCGGTGGTGATCATCGGCGGCATCGAGCTGGCGCTGCGCATCTTCCACGTGCCGCAATACATCATGCCGCCGCCGAGTGCGATCGCTTACGCTTTGTTCGACGAATTCCCGCTGATCGCGCCGCATCTCGGCTACACGCTGGTCGAGCTCTTCTCCGGCTTTGCCATCGGCGCCGTCGTCGGGTTGGTGATGGCGGCGGTGATCACGCAGTTTCCCTTCGCCGAGAAGATCGTCGCGCCTTACATCTTGATCCTCGTCACCACGCCGATGCTGGCGCTGGTGCCGCTTCTCATCCTGCGCTTCGGCTTCGGCTACACGCCGCGCATTATCGCGGTAGCTTTAGCCGCCGGACCGATGGTGATGATCAATGCCGCGACCGGGTTCCGGCGCGTGGACAGCGCCAAGATCGCGCTCGCTCGCTCCTATGGCGCGAGCACCTTGCAGATCTTTTGGAAGATCCGCGCGCCGATGGCGCTGCCGATGATCCTGGTCGGGCTGATGATCGGCGCGATCTTCGGGCTCCTCACTGCGGTAGGTGCCGAGATGGTCGGCGGCGGCTTCGGCCTCGGCAACCGGCTTACCTCGTATTCGTCGATGATCCAGATGCCGCAATTCTTCGCGGTGGTGCTGATCCTGTCGACGCTCGGCATCCTGATCTACGTGCTCTTCTTCCTGATCGGCAAGAAATGGGCGAGCTGGGAGGCATGAGCGCGGACGCCCGGGAGACGGGCGAAGGCAAGGGCAAGCGATCGATAAGGGCAATCAACAAAAGGGGAATGCCATGACCAACGAAAGCTTATTCAGTACGGCGACAAGAGCGGGCATCAGCCGCCGCTACTTCCTGCAAGTGACGGCCGCCGGCGTGGTGACCGCCACCGCGCTCGGCGCATCGGGTCTGAAAGCCAGGGCGGCGGCCTATGAAAAATTCACCTGGATCTCGCCGCGCGGCACGCTCGAAGTGCTGGACGACTATCCCTACTGGTCGGCCAAGAAGGCCGGCTATTTCGGCGACCTCGCCACCGACATGCAGCCGGGTCCGTCTGACGGCACCGCGACGGTCAAGTTCGTCGATGTCGGCCAGGCCGACATGGGCTTCCCCTCGCCAGGTGTCTTCTCCTTCGCCATCCAGAACGGCATGAAGCTGAAGTCGGTGTTCCACATGGGCGCGCGCGACACCTTCAGCATCGCTTTCCGCAAGGGCCAGGGCACCAAGAACCTGAAGGACCTCGAAGGCAAAACGATCCTTCTCGGCTCCGCCGCTTGGCAGGCGATCGTCGATCCGCTGCTTGCCGCGCAGGGTGTCGACATCAAGAAGGTGAAATATGTCGAGGCCGGGTGGCCGACCTGGGGCACCGCGCTCGCCGGCGGCCAAGGCGATGCCGCACTCTCCTGGGAAGGTCTGCGCGCCGAATGGATCGCCAAGGACCTCGACTTCGAATATTGGCTCGGCGTCCAGAATTCCAAGCTTCCGGCCAACACCTTCGTCGTGCGCGCCGCCGATCTCGAGGATCCCGACAAGAAGGCCTTCCTCGAAAAATATCTGCGCGGCTGGGCGATGGGCCTCGAATTCGGCTACCAGAACCCGCGCGCGGCCGTCGAAGCCGTGTTCGAGCAATTCCCGACCTTGGCCAAGAACCTTGGCCCTGAGCTCGGCACCACCTCGATCCTGCAGCAGATCAACGTCTTCCGCGGTGACATGGACAAGCGCAGTGGCTGGGGCTCGCACGACATGGCGAGCTGGCAGGGCTTTTTCGACGAGATCCTGAAGATCGGCCAGATCACCGCGCCGGTGAAGGCCGAAGACGTCTGCACCAACGACCTGATTCCGACCGCCAACGACTTCGACAAGGCGAAGGTCAAGGCCGATGCCGACGGCGTGAAACTGTCGGAAGGCTTTGCCGCGCTCGACGTCGAGAAGATCAAGGCGCACCTGTTCGATTCCGCCGTCAAGTAAGGCGGGCGCATTGACCATCGGGCGGCGCCTGATGCCGCCCGAGCTACTGTTCAAAGAGCATTGGGGAGGCTGACATGGCCGACAAAGTAAAAATCCTGGTGGTTGGTCTGGGCAATATGGGCGCTTCGCATGCGAGCGCCTATCACCGCTCCGACGGCTTCGAGATCGTCGGCATCATGAGCCGCACCATCAAGAGCAACAAGAAGATCCCGAAGGAGCTCGCCGGCTATCCGCTCTATGAGGATTTCGACTTGGCGCTGAAGGAGACCAAGCCGGACGCGGTCTCGATCAACAGTTGGCCGAACACGCATGCCGAATACGCGCTGAAGGCGATCGCCGCCAACTGCCATGTGTTCATGGAAAAGCCCCTCGCCACCAACATCGCCGACGCCGAGAAGGTGGTGGCCGCCGCGCGGGCCAAGAACCGGAAGCTGGTTCTGGGCTACATCCTGCGCGTCCACCCGTCCTGGATCAAATTCATCGAGGTCGGCAAGACGCTCGGCAAGCCGCTGGTGATGCGCCTCAACCTCAACCAGCAGAGCAGCGGCAGCGCCTGGCACTGGCACAAGAACCTGATCGACTCGCTGATCCCGATCGTCGACTGCGGCGTGCACTATGTCGACGTCATGTGCCAGCTGACCGGCGCCAAGCCGGTGCGCGTGCACGGCATCGGCGCCAAGCTCTGGGCCGAAGCCGACAAGCAGAATTATGGCCATCTGCACGTCACTTTCGATGATGGCTCGGTCGGCTGGTATGAAGCCGGCTGGGGCCCGATGATGAGCGAGACCGCCTATTTCGTGAAGGATGTGGTCGGCCCGAAGGGCGCCGTTTCGATCGTCGCCGGCCAGTCCGCAAGCAGCGCCAAGGAAGCCGAGGAGGTATCGGATTCCGCCGACATCGACCGCCACACCAAGACCGACGCGCTGAAGATCCACTACGCGCAGGTCGATGGCGACAAGAACTTCTCGAAGCCCGACGAGATCGTCAGCATGGAGGACGAGCCCGGCCATCAGGAGCTTTGCGACCGCGAGCAGGCCTTCTTCCTGCGCGCCATCCGTGAGGACCTCGATCTGACCGAGCAAATGGATGCCGCCGTCAACAGCCTGCGCATCGTGCTAGCCGCCGAGCAGAGCATCGCGGAGAAGCGGACCGTCGAGCTGACCTGAAGCTCCGAGTCACCTGCCGCGCAGCCCTAAGCCCTTCGCGGATGGGCAGTCCGCCGGCGGCGTGCCGATCGGCATGCAGCCAGTCGGGCCGCTAGGGAGCGCTCTCCACGCAGTTGGAAGAGGAGATGCCGTGCAAGGACCGACGGCCGGCCAACTAGCTTCCGGACTTTGGAATAGCACGTCGCCCTCCGCCTTCAT
The DNA here is from genome assembly GCF_001672445.1 of Mesorhizobium sp. WSM3873. NCBI lineage: Bacteria > Pseudomonadati > Pseudomonadota > Alphaproteobacteria > Hyphomicrobiales > Phyllobacteriaceae > Mesorhizobium > Mesorhizobium sp. WSM3873. Next base: position 149,607 of record NZ_LYTM01000057.1, read on the forward strand.
CCGCGTGGCGTCAATTTCCTATAAAATTCCTATATCTTTGCTCCCCGCCTCGTCTCGAACCTTTATGGCGGTCGGGTCCATATTCCCCTCGAAAAACACTTTCATCGCCATCGCCGCCAAGATGACGGGCGGTCCTGTGCAATTTTGAACTCGACCGTGTCGGGGTGCAAACACAAGCGGAAACAAGGAATGCCTGCAATGGACCTCGTTGTGTTCGGGATGGGGATTTTGTTCTTCGTCCTGTCCTTAGCTTACGTCAAAGCCTGCGACAGAATCTGATCGAAGGGTCTTACAATGCTTTTCGACTACGTCCTCGGCGGCGCGGTGACCTTGTTCTTGCTTGCCTACCTCACCTACGCCCTCATCCGCCCAGAGCGCTTCTGATCGGCATATGGAAAGTCAGTTCATGACACTCAACGGCTGGATACAGATCCTCGTCTATTGCGGGATCCTGCTTTTGCTCGTGAAGCCGCTCGGCGGCTACATGCACCGGGTCTTCAAAGGCGATCGTACGTTGCTGTCGCCCGTGCTTGTCCCGATCGAGCGCGGCCTCTATCGCCTCGCGGGGACAAGCGAGAAGGAAGAACAGCACTGGGCCGCCTACGCCACCGGCATGCTGCTTTTCAACCTCGCCGGTTTCCTCGTGCTTTATGCCTTGCAGCGGCTGCAGGGCGCGCTGCCCTACAATCCCGCCGGGATGGCTGCGGTCGAACCGGAGCTCGCCTTCAACACCGCGGCGAGCTTCGTCACCAATACCAACTGGCAGAACTACGGCGGCGAAAGCACGATGTCCTACCTCGTGCAGATGGCCGGCCTCACCGTCCAGAACTTTGTTTCGGCCGCCACCGGCATTGCCATTGCGATCGCGCTGATCCGCGGCTTTGCCCGCGCCTCGGGCAAGTCGATCGGCAGTTTCTGGATCGACCTGACCCGCTGCACGCTTTACGTGCTCCTGCCGGCCTGCGTCGTGCTGACGCTCGTCTATGTGTGGCTCGGCATCCCGCAGACGCTTGGACCCTATGTCGACGCCACCACGCTGGAAGGCGCCAAGCAGACGATCGCGCTCGGCCCAGTCGCCACGCAGGTCGCCATCAAGATGCTTGGCACCAATGGCGGCGGCTTCTTCAACGCCAATGCCGCGCATCCTTTTGAGAATCCGGACGCCATCTCGAACCTGATCCAGATGCTGTCGATCTTCGCGCTGGGCGCCGGTCTCACCAACGTCTTCGGGCGGATGGTCGGCAGTGAGCGCCAGGGCTGGGCGATCCTTGCCTCGATGGCCGTGCTGTTCCTCGTCGGCGTCGTCATCTGCTACTGGGCCGAGGCTGCCGGCAATCCGCTACTGCATGCGCTCGGCATCGACGGCGGCAATATGGAAGGCAAGGAGACGCGCTTCGGGATAGCGTTGTCGGCGCTGTTCGCGGTCATCACCACGGCCGCCTCGTGCGGCGCCGTGAATGCCATGCATGATTCTTTCACCGCGCTTGGCGGCATGATCCCGCTGATCAACATGCAGCTTGGCGAGGTCATCGTCGGCGGCGTCGGCGCCGGCTTCTACGGCATCCTGATGTTCGTCGTCCTTGCCGTCTTCGTTGCCGGCCTGATGGTCGGCCGCACACCGGAATATCTCGGCAAGAAGATCGAAGCCAAGGAGGTCAAGATGGCGATGCTTGCCATCCTCTGCCTGCCGCTGGCGATGCTGATCTTCACGGCTATCGCCGTGGTCCTGCCGAGCGCGGTGGCCTCGATGGCCAATGGCGGCCCGCACGGCTTCTCGGAGGTGCTCTATGCCTATACGTCGGCGGCCGCGAACAACGGCTCGGCCTTTGGCGGACTGACCGGCAACACGCCCTGGTACAACATCACCATCGCGATCGGCATGCTGATGGGCCGCTTCCTGGTCATCATCCCGGCTTTGGCCATCGCCGGCTCGCTGGCCACGAAGAAGACCGTGCCTGCTTCCGCCGGCACCTTCCCGACCGACGGCATGCTGTTCGTCGGCCTCCTGGTCGGCGTGATCGTCATCGTCGGCGGCCTCACCTTCTTCCCGTCGCTCGCCGTCGGTCCGATCGTCGAGCATCTGGCGATGATCCGCGGACAGACTTTCTGAGATGACCATGCCCTGGTTCAACAACATGCGTCGGCACGATCGTCACCAATCCGGTGACGGAACGCCCGATGACGGAGGGGACGAGAAGCCTCGTCCTTTCCCGACGCTCTCCACCTTCCTCGGCATGGCGACCGTGCTGGTCGTGCTTTGGCTGCTGGCCTCCGGCCTTCCGCATCTGTTGCCGAAGACCGAACACCCGGCGCCATCCAACATCACCGATACCGGAGTCCTGAAATGAGCCAGTCCAAATCCGCGAGCATTCTGGATGCCAGCATCCTGATGCCCGCCATTGGCGGCGCTTTCCGCAAGCTCGATCCGCGCACGCTGATCAAGAACCCGGTGATGTTCGTCGTCGCCATCGTCTCAGCACTCACCACCGTCCTGTTCGTCAAGGATGTCATCACCGGCGGCGGCGATCTCGGCTTCACCTTGCAGATCATCATCTGGCTGTGGTTCACCGTGCTGTTCGCCAACTTTGCCGAGGCGGTGGCCGAGGGGCGCGGCAAGGCGCAGGCCGACTCGCTGCGCAAGGCACGCACCGAGACCCAGGCCAAGCTGCTCGTCAACGGCGAGGATCGCGGCAAGTTCAAGTTGGTGCCTGGCACCAGCCTGAAGGTCGGCGACATCGTGCTGGTCGAAGCCGGCGACATCATCCCTTCCGACGGCGAGGTGATCGAAGGGGTGGCTTCCGTCAACGAGGCAGCAATCACCGGCGAATCCGCGCCTGTCATCCGCGAATCCGGCGGCGACCGCTCAGCCGTCACCGGCGGCACGCAGGTGCTGTCCGATTGGATTCGCGTGCGCATTTCCGCCGCCTCCGGCCAGACATTCCTCGACCGCATGATCTCGCTGGTCGAAGGTGCGGAGCGCCAGAAGACGCCGAACGAGATCGCGCTCAACATCTTGCTTGTAGGCATGACACTGATCTTCGTCCTGGCCACCGCGACCATCCCGAGCTTCGCCTCTTACTCCGGCGGCTATATCCCGGTGACGATCCTCGTCGCTTTGTTCGTGACGCTGATCCCGACCACGATCGGCGCGCTGCTTTCGGCCATCGGCATTGCCGGCATGGATCGCCTGGTGCGTTTCAACGTGCTTGCCATGTCCGGCCGCGCCGTCGAGGCTGCCGGCGACGTGGACACCTTGCTCCTGGACAAGACCGGCACCATTACCCTCGGCAATCGCCAGGCGACCGAGTTCCATCCGGTGAAGGGTGTGTCCGAACAGGAGCTTGCCGATGCTGCTCAATTGGCCTCGCTGGCTGACGAGACGCCGGAAGGCCGCTCGATCGTGGTGCTGGCGAAGGAAAAATACGGCATCCGCGCCCGCGATATGGCGACCTTGCATGCCACTTTCGTGCCCTTCACCGCGCAGACCCGTATGAGCGGCGTCGACATCGACGGCTCGTCGGTGCGCAAAGGCGCGGTCGATGCCGTGCTAGCCCATGTCAATCAAGCAACGGTCGCAAGCCATGGCACGCGTCCGACAAGCGACACCATGCGCGACCTGCAGGCCAGGGCCGACGAGATCGCCAAGGCCGGCGGCACGCCGCTGGCGGTCGAGCGCGACGGGCGCCTGCTCGGCGTCGTCCACCTCAAGGACATCGTCAAGGGCGGCATTCGCGAGCGTTTCGCCGAGCTTCGCAAGATGGGCATCCGCACGGTGATGATCACCGGCGACAATCCGCTGACCGCAGCGGCCATCGCGGCCGAAGCCGGCGTCGACGACTTCCTCGCCCAGGCGACGCCTGAAAACAAGCTGTCGCTGATCCGCGAGGAACAGGCCAAGGGCAAGCTTGTCGCGATGTGCGGCGACGGCACCAACGATGCGCCGGCGCTCGCCCAGGCCGATGTCGGCGTCGCCATGAACACCGGCACGGTCGCCGCGCGCGAGGCCGGCAACATGGTCGACCTCGACAGCGATCCGACCAAGCTGATCGAGATCGTCGAGATCGGCAAGGCGCTGCTGATGACGCGCGGTTCGCTGACCACCTTCTCGATCGCCAACGACGTCGCCAAGTATTTCGCCATCATCCCGGCCATGTTCGCCGTGTTCTACGTCGCGCCCGGCCAGTCGGCGGGCCCGCTGCAGGCGCTCAACATTATGCATCTGGCGACGCCGCAGAGCGCCATTCTGTCGGCGATCATCTTCAACGCGCTGATCATCGTCGCGCTGATCCCGCTGTCGCTGAAGGGGGTGAAATACCGCGCCATCGGCGCCGGCGCGCTGCTCACCCGCAATCTTCTCGTCTACGGCCTTGGCGGCATCATCGTGCCGTTCGCCGGCATCAAGGCGATCGACCTGATCGTCACGGCTCTTGGCCTGGCATAGGGACCCATTCCGATGTTCAAGCAACTCAGACCCGCGATCGTGATGATCGTGTTCTTCACGGTGCTGACCGGCCTTATCTATCCGATCGGCATGACCGGCATCGCGCAGGCGCTGTTTCCCAGGCAGGCCAATGGCAGCCTGATCGAAAAGGATGGTAAGGTTATCGGCTCCGAACTGATCGGCCAGGCCTTCGCCAGCGACCGCTATTTCCACGGGCGGCCCTCGGCAGCCGGCGACGGCTACAACGCCGCCTCCTCCGGCGGCTCGAATCTCGGGCCGACCAATGCGAAGCTGATCGAACGCATCAAGGCCGACGCCGACAGGCTGAAGGCCGAGAACCCGAACGCACCGGTTCCGATGGATCTCGTCACCACGTCTGGCAGCGGCCTCGATCCCGAGATCAGCCCGGAGGCGGCCTATTTCCAGGTGCCGCGGATTGCCAAGGCCAGGGGCATCGATGAAGCCAAGGTGAAATCGCTTGTCGACGGCCATGTCGAGGATCGCGAGCTGGGCTTCATGGGTGAGCCGGTGGTCAATGTGCTGGCCCTCAACATGGGGCTCGACGATCTCAAATAATCAGCACCCGCAGCGGGGATCGACACGATCCCCGGTGCAATCCATGATTGGACTTGATGCCGGACGACAGGACCAACTTCGAGAACAGACCTTCTCCCGACGCGCTGCTCGAGCACGCGGAGCGGGAGGGCCGCGGCCGTCTGCGCATCTTCCTTGGCGCGGCGCCCGGCGTCGGCAAGACCTACGAGATGCTGTTGGCAGGCCGCGCCCGGCGCGCCGACGGCATCGACGTCGCGATCGGCGTCGTTGAAACGCATGGCCGCAAGGAAACCCAGGCGCTGGTCGAAGGCTATGAGGTGATCCCGCGCCGCGAGGTCGAATACAGGGGCCGCGTCCTCGACGAGATGGACATCGACGCCATCCTGAAACGGCGGCCGGAGCTGGTTCTGATCGACGAACTCGCGCACACCAACGCGCCCGGCAGCCGTCATCCCAAGCGCTATCTCGATGTTCAGGAAATCCTGTCGCAGGGCATCGACGTCTACACCACGCTCAACATCCAGCATGTCGAAAGCCTGAATGACGTCGTGGCGCAGATCACCCGCGTCAGGGTGCGCGAAACCGTTCCGGATTCCATCATCGACGAGGCCGACGACATCGAGGTCATCGACCTCACCCCGGACGACCTGATCAAGCGGCTGCATGAAGGCAAGGTCTATTTCCCGCAAACCGCTCAGCGCGCGATCGAGAACTATTTTTCGCCTGGCAATCTGACGGCGCTTCGCGAGTTGGCGCTGCGACGCACCGCGCAGCGCGTCGATGAACAGCTCCTCAGCCATATGCAGTCCCACGCCATTCCGGGACCGTGGGCGGCCGGCGAGCGGGTCCTTGTCTGCGTCGACTCGCGTCCGGACGGGGGCGCTCGTATCCGCTACGCGCGCCGGCTCGCCGATCGCCTGCGGGCGCCATGGACGGCGCTGCATGTCGACACGCCTCGCCTGGCCGGCATGTCCGAAGAGGACAAGGACCGGCTGGCGACAAACCTGCGCCTTGCCGAACAGCTCGGCGCCGAGGTGGCGACCATCCCGGGCCAGAACGTCGCCCAGGACATCGTGCGCCATGCGACGGCGAACAACTTCACCCATATCGTCATCGGCAGGCCGACCCGCTCGCGCTGGCGGGAACTGATCGAGGGCTCGCTCACCTATGACCTGATCCGCAATGCCGGCGACATCAGCGTCCATGTCATTTCGGGCAAGGAGCGCGATGCCGACATTCCGTCGGCCCGGGTGAAGGCCGCGTCCGAGCAGAAGCCCTTCCAGATCTGGCCCTATCTGTTCTCGACGGCCTATGTCGCCGGCGCGGTGGCCGTCAGCTCGATTCTCGATCAGTTCCTCGATGTCCGCAATCTGGCCAGCGTCCTGCTGCTGGCGGTGCTGACTTCGGCGGTGACGTTCGGACTCTGGCCGGCGCTCTACGCTTGTTTCCTGAGCGCGCTTGCCTTCAACTATTTCTTCCTCGAGCCGCGCTATACGTTCACGATCAGGGATCCGGAGAGCATCGTTGCCTTCGCGGTCTTTCTCGTTGTCGCAGTCATCGCCAGCAATCTGACGGCGCGCGTCCAGCGCCAGGCGGTCGCCGCCCGCTCACGCGCGCGAGCCACGCAGGACATCTACTCGTTCTCCAAGAAGCTCGCCGGCGCCGGCACGCTTGACGACGTGCTGTGGGCCACCGCCTTCCAGATCGCCTCGATGCTGAAAGTGCGCGTGGTGCTGCTTCTGCCCGAGAATGGAACGATCACCGTCAAGGCCGGCTATCCGCCGGACGATACGCTCGCCGAGGCCGACATCGCGGCCGCCCGCTGGGCCTGGGAACATGACCGCCCCGCCGGCCGCGGCGCCGATACGCTGCCCGGCGCCAAACGCCTCTATCTGCCCTTGCGAACAGGCCGGACAGCGGTCGGCGTCGTCGGCCTCGACAACGACAAGCAGGGCCCTTTGCTGACCCCCGAGCAGCAGCGCCTTCTCGACGCGCTTGCCGATCAGGCGGCGGTCGCCATCGAGCGCATCCAGCTTGTCGCCGATGTCGACCGCGCCAGGCTGGCGGCGGAAGCGGACCGGCTGCGCACGGCGCTGCTTACCTCGATCTCGCATGACCTGAAGACGCCGCTGGCCGCCATCATGGGTGCCGCCGGCACGCTGCGGGAATACGCGGCCGCCCTTCCCGAAGAAGACCGCGCGGAACTCCTGTCGACGGTGGTCGACGAATCGGAGCGGCTCAACCGCTTCATCGCCAATCTGCTCGACATGACCAAGATCGAGTCCGGTGCCATGGAGCCGAACTACGCCCTCCATTATGTCGGCGATATCGTCGGCTCGGCGCTCGATCGCGCTCGCAAGATCACCGGCGAGCACCGCATCGACACCGACCTTCCGCCGGACTTGCCGATGCTGCGCCTCGACGCGGTGCTGTTCGAGCAGGCGCTGTTCAACCTCCTAGACAATGCCGCCAAATATTCCGCGTCCGGCTCGACCATCCGCCTGCAAGGCTGGGTCGACAACGGCTCCGTCATCCTGCAGGTCATGGACGAGGGACCAGGCATCCCGCCAAACGACCTCGAACGGATCTTCGACACCTTCTACCGGGTGCGCAAGCGCGACCAGGTCCGCGCCGGCACCGGTCTCGGCCTGTCGATCAGTCGCGGCTTCGTCGAGGCCATGGGCGGCAGGATCTCGGCGACGAACCGCACCGACCGGCCCGGCGCGATCTTCACCATCCGCATGCCGGTGCCGCAGGAAATTCCGGACCTTGCCGTCGCCAAAACGGATGACGCCGCATGACCGGTCAGAACGTCAGCATCCTGGTCGTCGACGACGAGCCGCCGATCCGCAGGCTGCTTCGGGTCGGTCTCGGCAGCCAGGGCTATGCCGTATCGGAGGCACCGAACGCCAAGGCAGCGATCGAGCTCATGCAGGCGCAGCGGCCCGACCTGATCCTGCTCGATCTCGGCCTCCCGGGGATGACGGGCCTCGAACTGCTCGGCAAATGGCGTGACGACGGCCTCGACATTCCGGTCGTCATCCTGTCGAGCCGCACCGACGAGGCCGGCATCGTCCAGGCGCTCGAGATCGGCGCGGACGACTATGTGACGAAACCCTTCGGCATGAACGAGCTCGTCGCCCGCATCCGCGTGGCGCTGCGCCACAAGTTCCAGCAGCAGGGCGAGAAGCCGGTGTTCCAGGCCGGCGACCTTTCGGTCGACCTGGTGAAGCGCATCGTCAAGGTAGAGGGCAGGGAAGTAAAACTGTCGCCGAAGGAATACGATATCCTGCGCATGCTCGTGCAGTATGCCGGCAAGGTTCTGACCCATCGGTTCCTGCTGAAGCAGATCTGGAACGAGTCGACGGACGTGCAATATCTCAGGGTCTATGTCCGCCAATTGAGGCAGAAGATCGAGAAGACACCGGACCAGCCGCGCTACATCATCACCGAGACCGGCGTCGGCTACCGTTTGCGCGAGGTCGATTGAAGGAACCGGCGGGCATCATCCAACCGATCGAGGCTGTGCCGCGAGATCGGTCGCTTGAACCATGGTAGATCCGCACAAACACCCTATATTACGGCAAGGTTTCTGTTTTTCGTGCGGGAAGGAAGCGATGTCGCATCCTCGGCTATCGGCGGCTTTGATTGCCGCGGCTTTGTCGACTGCCGCCCTTTTGGGCGCGGCTTCATATGCCTCCGCGCAGGTCGTCATTCCCACAGACCGCAACGCCCTGATCCAACATAACGAGCTGCAGGCGCTCCGGAACCAGCTGCAGCGACGACAATTCCAGCAACAGCAGCAGCTTTACCGCGAGCAGGACCGGCAGATCGTTCCGAAGGCTCGCCCTGAAGTGCCGATCGTCAAGCAGAATTGCCAGTCTCAGGTGATCGGCACCACGATTTCGCGCGTCTGCCGCTGACATTTTTCTTTTTTGGGTTTACTTAGCCGACTTACTGTCGGCAGCGCGCCGGCTTGCATGGGCGGCGGTTTTGGGATTTGCAGGAGCGAGGTTTTTGCCGTGCGGATAGCGTACGGCAGGAATGCCGCTTTGATCGGATTTGGGATGGCAGCAGCCAAGAAGAAAGCAGTACGCAGGGCAAAGAAGGGAGAGCGGATCCGCCAGGTGGCGGCCATCCCCTTTCGCCTACGCGGCGACGGCCAGCTTGAAGTCTTGCTGGTCACCTCGCGCACGACCAAACGTTTCATTGTGCCCAAGGGCTGGCCGATGAAAGGTAAGAGCGGGCGCAAGGCGGCCGCGATCGAGGCCCAGGAAGAGGCGGGCGTGCTGGGCAAGGCGCTGAAGCAGCCTGCCGGCGGCTACTCCTATTGGAAGCGCATGGCCAGCCGTTTCGTCCGTGTCGACGTGGTCGTCTACCTGCTCGAGGTCAGCGAGGAGATGGCCGACTGGCGGGAGGCCGTGAACCGTCAGCGGGCTTGGCTGCCGGCGGCCGATGCGGCCCTGCTGATCGACGAGCCCGAGCTTTCCACGCTGCTGAGGGATTTGACGGGCTTGGCGACCGATCCGGCGTAAGACGATGGCCTGGCGCAATTCCACGAAAGTGTGACACGGCATCCGTCAGGAATTCCGTCAAAACAAAGAGATAGATTGGTTCGCCGTTCCCGTCGAACGGTGAAACGCTCTAATCGGAGTCGCCAGGAAACGGCCGTGCCGGGGTGCCGCTATAGGCCCACAGCCATTCTTTGGGCAGAGGTCCCTTGTTGCGGTCGCTCTCCTGTGATTGCTCCCAGGCATGCGCCAGTATGCCTACCGAACGCGACAGCACGAAGAGGCCGCGCGTCAGCGGCGGCGGGAAGCCAAGCTCGCCATAGATGACGGCCGTGGCGCCATCGATGTTGAGCGGGATCGTCTTGCCCTTGCGTGTCGCCACCTCCGCCTCGATCGCCTCGGCAATGTCGGCAAAGCGCCCGCTGACGACCCCGCGCCCGGCGAAGTCGCGCGTCAGTTCGATGAGGCGCGGCGCCCGCGGATCGATCGGGTGGAAGCGATGCCCGAGGCCGGGCACGTAGTCCTTTTCCTCGGCGAAGATCCGGTCGAGCCGCGCACTCACCGCTTCGGCGAGGCTCGCGCCACCATCCATTGCGGCAGCGATGTCGCCATAGAAGGAAAGCGCCTGCTCGCCGGCCCCGCCATGCACGTCGCCCAGCACATTGATGGCGGAGGCCATGGCGTTGTTGATGCCGACGCCGCAGGTCGCCGCCATGCGCGCGATCGCGATCGACGGCGCCTGCGGGCCGTGGTCGACGGCGGCCCCGAGCGCGATGCCGAGCAGCGCCGCCTGATCGTCGCCCGGCAAATCGCCGCGCAGCATCAGCCAGATCATCGCCGGAAAGCTGACGCGGCCGATCAGATCCTGGATCTCGTAGCCGCGCAGCCGGATCACGCCGGGCCGCATCTCGATGATGCCGGTCTGCCACCACTCTTCGCCGCGCTCGCGGCCGGTCCTTTTGTCCGCGCTCATGCCCGCGCCCTCCCTTTGCCGCGCGCCGGCAAGCTGGCGAACACGTCGTCCATATGCGCGCCAAGACGTGGCGGAGGGCCGGCTGGCACGGGAGCCGCACCGTCGACCATAAAGCCGCCGCGCACCACCGTGAGCGGCTTCTCCATTCCGGGTATCTCCTGGAAGCGGGTCGTCATGCCGCGCTCGATGACCTGGCGTTCCTCCAGCACTTGCGGGATCGTCAGCACCCGCCCGGCCGGCACGCCGGCGCGGTTGAGCTTTTCTTCCCAGACCGCCGCAGGAGCGCCGGCAAGCGCGTCTTCGATGAGCGGCTTCAGCGCTGCCCGGTTCTCTTTGCGCGTCTCGCGCTCGGCGAAGCGCGGATCCGAAGCCAACTCTGGGCGGCCGATCAAGCCGCAAAGGATGACGAACTGCTCCTGCTTGTTGGCGGCGATGTTGAGCAGGCCCTCGCCGGTGCGGAACGCGCCGGAGGGCGCGGCCGTCATGTTCTCGTTGCCCATGGCTTGAGGCTGGACGCCCGCCGTCAGATAGTTCGACACCGGCCATCCTAGCGCCGACAGCGTGCATTCGAGCATCGACACGTCGAGGAAGGCGCCTTCGCCGCTGGTCTTCTGCCGCACCAGCGCCGCAGCGATGGCGAAGGCCCCCACCAGCCCGCCCAGCGTGTCGGCGACCGGATAGCCGACGCGCAGGGGCGCCGTTTCCGGCGTGCCGGTGATGCTCATGATCCCGGACAGCCCCTGGATGATCTGATCATAGGCCGGGTTGCCGCGCATCGGGCCGGTCTGGCCGAAACCCGATATCGCGCAATAGACGAGGCTTGGCCGCACCTTCTTCAGCTTCTCATGGCCGAGGCCGAGCCGATCCATCACGCCGGGCCGGAAATTCTCGACCAGTGCGTCCGCCGTGGCGACCAGGTTGAGGAAGCGCTCGCGGTCGGCCTCCTGCTTCAGGTCGAGCACCACCGATCGTTTGCCGGCGTTCTGCGCCAGGAAGGATGCACCCATGCCGGCTTTGTTGAGCTCCGGCGAGGCGCCAAGCTGGCGCGCGAGATCGCCGCCCGGCGGCGCCTCGACCTTGATGACGTCGGCGCCGAGCAGCGCCAGCTGGTAGGCGCAGTAAGGACCTGCCAGCACATTGGTGAGGTCGAGGACGCGGATGCCGGAAAGCAGGTCTGTCATGATGCTCCAGATCGGTCAGGCATCGCCCGGCACATGCTCTGGTCCGCGCGTGCGCCGGCGTTCGATCCAGGCCCAGATATGCGGGCCGACCAGACCGATGAAGGCGAGCGTTAAAAGCGTCAGCGAGAGCGGGTGCCGGTAGAACACCGTCCAGTCGCCATTGGCGATCGTCATCGCCCGGCGGAACTGCGTCTCGGCGAGCGGCCCGAGGATCATGCCGATGATGACCGGCGCCGTCGGAAAATCGAAGCGGCGCATCAAGAAACCCGCCGCGCCCAGCAGATAGAGGATGATGAGATCGATCGGCGACTGCGAGATGCCGTAGGTCCCGACGGTGGCGAACACCAGAATCCCGGCATAGAGCTGCGGCGCCGGGATCTTGAGCAATCGTACCCATAGGCCGATCAGCGGCAGGTTGAGGATGACGAGGATGACGTTGGCGATGAACAGACTGGCGATGAGGCCCCAGACGAGATTGGCCTGCGTCGTCAACAGCAGCGGTCCGGGATTGATGCCGTAGCTCTGGAAGGCCGACAGCATGATCGCCGCCGTTGCCGAGGTCGGCAGGCCAAGCGTCAGCATCGGCACCAGCACGCCGGCAGCCGACGCGTTGTTGGCAGCCTCCGGCCCGGCGACGCCTTCGATGGCGCCGACCGTGCCGAACTCCTCCTTGTGCTTGGAAAGCTTCTTTTCGATGGCATAGGACAGAAAGGTCGGGATCTCGGCCCCGCCGGCGGGCAGGGCGCCAATCGGGAAGCCGATTGCCGCGCCCCTGAGCCACGGCTTCCACGAGCGCGCCCATTCGGAAGCAGTCATGTAGAGCGAGCCCCTCAGCGGCACGATCTCGTCCTTCCCGGCATAGCGGCGCGAGGCCACGTAGAGAGTCTCGCCGACCGCAAAGAGGCCGACCGCGACGATGATGACGTCGACGCCGTCGAGCAACTCGCCCATGCCGAAGGTGAAGCGCGGCTGCCCGGTCTGCAGGTCGACGCCGATCATGCCGATGACGAAGCCGACGAACAGGCTGGTAAGCCCACGCACAGAGGACGAGCCGAGCACCGCCGAAACGGTGATGAAGGCGAGCACCATCAGCGAAAAATATTCCGCCGGCCCGAAAGCCAGCGCCAGCTTGACCACGATCGGCGCCAGGAAGGCGACGCCCAGCGTGCCGATGGTCCCGGCGACGAACGAGCCGATCGCGGAAGTCGCAAGCGCCGCGCCGCCGCGGCCCGAACGCGCCATCCGGTTGCCCTCGAGCGCGGTGACGATGGTGGCGCTTTCGCCCGGTGTATTGAGCAGGATCGACGTCGTCGAGCCGCCATACATGGCGCCGTAATAGATGCCGGCAAACAGGATGAAGGAAGCTTCCGGCGCCACCTGGTAGGTGATCGGCAAAAGCAGCGCGATGGTCAGCGCCGGCCCGAGGCCGGGCAGCACGCCGATCGCGGTTCCGAGCGTCGTGCCGAGCAGGCACCACAAGAGATTGGTCGGCGTGAAGGCGACCGCAAATCCGTGCGCGAGATAACCGACGGTGTCCATCGTCCTCAGCCCCTTCCGATGCCGACGAGGGCGCTGATCAACGCGTTGAGCTGGTTCTCGATCAGGCCGGCCCCGATGTTGACGCCGAGCGCTCTGGCGAATCCGAAATAGGCCGCCAGCGCCAAGATCAGGCCGAGCAGCGCATCGCGCAGCGGATGCCGGCTGCCGAAGCCGAAGCAGACCAGCACGAACATGATCACCGAGGCGGCTGTGAAGCCGAGCGGCTGGATCAGCACGAGATTGGCAACGAGCCCCGCGACCACGAAACCCATCGCCTTCCAATCGGTCGGCGTCTCCTTTTCCTCGTCCGGCTGCCAGCCGCCACGCAGGGCGGCAACGATGAGCAGCAGCGACAGGATCACCATGCCGGCCATGGTCATGTAGGGGAAGACCTTCGGGCCGACCTTGGAATAGAGCGGCGAAACCGGGATCGCCAGGGTCTGCCAGGCAACGGCCCCGGCGCAGGCAAGAAGCCCGACGCCGATCAGCAATTCGGGTATGGCAAGGCGCGGCGGTGACGCCTGCTGGTCGCTGGTGCTCATGATCTCCTCCCCGGAAGCCGGCCTTCCACTGCCGGCTTCGCCGCAGTTTCATTGAACCGTCGCATGTCCGCTGTCTACGAAGAAGGCGATGCAGCCTCCTTCGAGATCAGGCAGGAGGCGATCAGGCGAGGCCGAGATCCTTGAGGATCGCGCCGATGCGTGTCGTGTCCTCGGCGACGAACTTGGCATAATCGTCGCCGGTCAGCAGAATCGGCGTCCAGTTGCGGTTCTTGCACTCGGTCGCCCAGGCCTCGCTCTTCGCCATGATCTCGACCATCTTGATCATCGCCGCCTTGTCTTCGTCGGAAACGCCGGGGGGTGCAAAGACGCCGCGCCAGTTGAACAATTCGACGTCGATGCCGGCCTCTTTCAATGTCGGCGCGTCGATGCCTTCCTGGCGCTTGTCCGACGAGATCGCCAGCAGCCGGAGCGCGCCCGCCTTGACCTGCTCGGAGAATTCGCCATAGCCGGAAATGCCGGCCGCGACCTGGTTGCCGAGCAGCGCCGACAGCGCCTCGCCGCCGCCGGCGAACGGCACATAGGACAGGTTGGCGGCAGGCACGCCGGCCGTCTTGGCGATCAGGCCGAACAGGATGTGGTCGGAACCGCCGGCCGAACCGCCGGCCACCGGAACCTTCGTCGGATCCGCCTTCAGAGCCGCGACGAAATCATTGGCCGTCTTGAACGGCGAGGCTGCCGGCACCACCAGCGCCTCGAACTCGCCGGTGAGGCGCGCGATCGGCGTCACTTCGGTGAGATTGTTGGCGGCCTTGTTGGCGATGATGGCGCCAACCATGACCATGCCGGCAACCATCAGCGCGTTGCCCTTGCCCTTCCACTGGTTGACGAATTGCGGCAGGCCGACCGTGCCGCCGGCGCCACCGACATTGGTGATCTGCGAGCCTGAGATCAGCTTTTCGGAGCGCAGCACCTGATCGATCGTGCGCGCGGTCTGGTCCCAGCCGCCGCCGGGGGCCGCCGGCACGAAAATTTGGATTTGCGGGGCGTCCTGCGCAAAGGCGGGTCCGAAATGCAAAGCCGCGAAGCCGGCGGCGGTGGTCGACAAGAATCTGCGTCTGTTCAGCATGGGATTCCTCCAAATCACGACACCTCCTCCGGTGCCTGCCAAGACGTGGCCTGAATTAAGACCCGCATTCGAGTTCAAGCATTTGTTACCGCGTTCTGTCAACGGGAATGCCATTCTGCTGGACAGAACGCATAGGATCGGACTAAATCCGCATGTCCAGGGTCATTCCCGGATGGGCGACCACGATGAAATCGTCACCGCAATGACAGACCTCCCTCCAAGCCAGGCTCCGGCCGACGGCGTAGCCGCGCTCGACAGGGCAATCGCCATCCTCGACGCCTTCACCATTGCCGACCGGTCGCTCGGCCTCGCCGAGATCGCGGCCCGCACCGGCCTCTACAAGAGCACGATCCTCAGATTGGCCAACTCGCTGATGCGCGGGCAATTGCTGGAACGCCTGGAGGACGGACGCTATCGCATCGGACCGGCGACCTTCAGGCTTGGCGCGCTTTACCAGCGCTCGCTCGTGGCGATGGATATCCTGTTGCCGATCATGCGCGATCTCTCCGAGCGGAGCTGGGAAAGCGTCGCCTTCTATGTCCGCTCGGGCGACGTCCGCACCTGTCTCTACCGAGTCGAGTCCAAGCACCCGATCCGCTACACGATACGGGAAGGTGACGTGCTGCCCTTGCTGGTTGGTTCGGGCGGCCGGGTGCTGGCCGCTTTCTCGGGAGAGCAGGGCGAGCCTTACGAGACGATCCGGAAAACCTATAGTTACATTTCAATCGGTGACCGCGATCCACAGACTGCCGGCATCTCCGCCCCTGTCTTCGGGCCGGGACGGACACTGCTCGGCGTGCTCACGCTCGCCGGTCCGAACACGCGGGTCGACGCGGCCTTCCTCACCCGCATGAAGCGGCCGCTGCTCGAAGCTGCCGCCCGCGCCACCCGCGCTTTTGGCGAAGATGCATCCATGCTGGATGCGGCAAGCCTCGACACGCCGCCGGAGCCCACAACGGATCCGGGTTTTGGCGAGCATCAAATTCGAGTTTCCGGCACGCAGCAGGCCAATGTCGCCGAGCTTCGGGCAGGTGGACGCTCAAGCGACGGTTAGCTCTTGCCAATCGCGTCCCTTGGCACCAATCTCGGCTCGACGGGCCGCTCATCGGGTGGATGGCGGCGCGATAGGTTTTGCCATGACCCGCGATCAGATGCTCGCCCATCTCCGATCCGCCGACGCCGCGGCGCGCGAGGCGGCGGCGCACGGTCATCATCCATTCGGTGCGGTGCTGGTCGGCCCCGACGACGCCATCCTCATGCGCCAAGGCAATATCGACACCGTCCATCACGCCGAAACCGAACTTGCGCGACGCGCGGCGGCTGCCTATTCGCCGGAGTTTCTCTGGACCTGCACGCTCGTCTCAACCGGCGAGCCCTGCGCGATGTGCACCGGAACGCTCTACTGGGCCAATATCGGCCGGCTGGTTTACGGCTTCGAGGAGACCCAGCTTCTGGCGCTCACCGGGGATCACGCGGCGAATCCGACGATGAGCCTTTCTTCGCGCGCCGTCCTCGACTCCGGGCAGAAAAAGATCGAGGTGTTTGGCCCTTTCGCCGAAGTCGCGGACGAGCTGCTCGCACCACACCGCGATTTCTGGAGGCGCTGACGCCGAGGCTGCGCCCTAAGCTTCCATCCTCCAGGCTTCTGCTTGACTCACATATATCTCACTGGTTATACGTCAATCATAGCCATTGAGTTATCGATCCAGATGACGAACGCACACGATATGCTGTTCCGGACGCTTGCCGATCCGACAAGGCGCGCCATCTTCGAGCGTCTGTGCCGGCAAGGCGAGCAGACGGTCGGCGCACTGACGGCTGAGGCGGGTGTCTCGCAGCCGGCGGTGTCGAAACATCTCGGCCTGCTCAAGCAAGCCGGACTGGTGCGCGACCGCCACGAGGGTCGCCAGACCCATTACAGCGCACAGCTTGGCGCGCTGGCGCCGCTAATGGATTGGACTCGCGATATGGCTGGGTTCTGGGAGAGCCGGTTCGACGATCTCGAGGATCTGCTGCAGAGGATGGATCAATGAACGATATGCCGGCCGGAACGCGCTCCGTTGTCGTCGAGCGCGAGATTCCCTATCCGCCGGAAAAGATCTGGCGGGCACTGACCCAGCCGCATCTCATCGAGGAGTGGCTGATGAAGAACAACTTCAAGCCGGTCGTAGACCACCGTTTCGAACTGAGCGCGGACTGGGGCGGTGTCGAGTGCCAGGTCCAGACAGTCGAGCCAAACAAAACGCTTTCCTACACATGGGACACCAAGGATCTAGAGAGCGTCGTCACATGGACGCTCACCCCGACCAGCGCCGGCACTCGCCTGCGCATGGAGCAGACGGGCTTCCGGACTGACCAGGAGCCGTATTTCCGAGGTGCCACTGTTGGCTGGCCGAGGTTCTTTGCGGCCTTGGAGCAGGTGCTTTCGCGGATCGAGTGAGGGCGGCAATCTCATCCAGATGACGCAGCCTGGCGCGCTGGTAAGCCCAGCGTTCATTGGATCTTTCAGAGGAGGAAGCATTGGACTGGAGCAAGTGGATCAGGCAGTTGCATCGCTGGCTGTCGATCATCTTTACCACCACCGTCATCGCCAACTTCATCGCCATGGCATTGGGCGAGCCGCCCGCCTGGGTGGTCTATTCGCCGTTCCTGCCGCTTTTCCTGCTGTTGTTCAGCGGCCTCTACATGTTCGTGCTGCCCCATGCCGCAAGATGGCGCGGTGAGCCGGCGCGCGAGCGCGCCGGACCGGCCTGATGGCGAAATCGGCAAAGGTTGCAGCCAGGCCGCCGGGGGAAAAACCCGTCCTGCTTTCGGGCGGCAACCCGCAGATCGCCAAGGGGTATGGTGACGCTCCCGTGCAGGCCTATATCGCGGCGATGCCGGGTTGGAAGAGCGAGCTAGGCCGCCGGCTCGACCAACTCATCATGCAGGCCGTCCCCGACGCGCAGAAGGCCGTCAAATGGAACTCGCCGTTTTACGGCATGGACGGCGAAGGCTGGTTTCTCGGCATTCATTGTTTCATCAGATACGTCAAAGTGGCCTTCTTTCGCGGCATGTCGCTGACGCCGGTGCCGCCCGGCGAATCCAAGAGCAAGGACACGCGCTATTTTCACATCCATGAGGACGACCAGCTCGACGAAGCGCAATTCGTCTCCTGGGTGAAACAGGCAAGTCAATTGCCTGGCGAACGAATGTAAGCGCATTATCGGTCACTCACGGTCCGCCCGACGAGACATCATGGCGATCCGTCTAGCGGGTGTTGAAGGAGAACACATATGGAGAAAATCGGCGTGCAGGAAAGCAAGTCTCCTTCCGAGCTGATCGATGGCCGTATCGCGGACTTGGGCGATTGGCGGGGCGAGATGCTCGGCCGGCTGCGCGCCCTGATTAAGGATGCCGATCCGGACGTCACCGAGGAATGGAAGTGGCGCGGCGTGCCGGTCTGGGAGGACGCCGGAATGATCTGCACCGGCGAGACCTACAAGGCCGTCGTCAAGCTGACCTTCGCCAAGGGCGCGGCGCTGCCGGATCCCTTACGCCTCTTCAACTCCAGCCTTGAAGGCAACACAAGGCGCGCCATCGATTTTCGCGAAGGCGAGGAGATCGACCAGGAAGCGTTCAAGACTCTCGTGCGAGCAGCGGTGGCCCTGAACAGGTCCAAGGCCAGACGCTGATCCGAGAAGCGCTTCAGCACCGGAGGCGGACGAACCCGGCATTGCCCTCTAGGCTGCTGCCCCTCCGGCCCACCGCTCCAGCAGGATCGTCGGCTTGTCGTGATAGGTGGTCCGCAGGATCTCGCGATAGCCGCTCTTATCTGCGACCTTGAGCGAGGCGCCATTTTCGGGATCGATGATGCAGACGGTCCTGGCTCGCCCGAACGCCTCGTCACCCCAGGCAACGATGCGCCCGACGACTTCGCTTGCAAGCCCCTGGCCATGCGCACCCGAAGCTAAAGCCCAGCCGGCTTCCGGCACGCCTTCGATCGAGGGCTCGATCTCGCGCTTCAGATCATGGAACCCGGCCTCGCCGAGGAAGCGGCCAGTCGCCTTGTCCTCGATCGCCCAGAACCCATAGCCAAGCAGCGACCACAGCCCGGCATGGCGCAGGAAGCGCATCCAGCTTTCCTCGCGCGTGCGCGGCTTGCCGCCGATGAAGCGGGTGACCCCCGGGTCCGCCCACATCGCGACATAGGTCTCGAAATCGTCGAGCCGATGCGGCCGCAGGACCGTCCGCGCGGTCTCGAGGATCGGCACCCCGGCTTCCCTTGCAATGCTCATCGCGTCCTCTCCTTTGAGCGGCAGCGCTTAGCAAACCTGCACGTTCGAACAAGGGCCAGGATCGCTCGGGGCATCCTCCAGCGACGCAAGTAGATGAGCGCAGTCATTGACCGGCTGACATTTCGGCGTGTGGGATTCTCGACAGGCGATGTTAGTCTTCGGACGAAGCTGATTCAGCGATATCGCGGCGCCGTCTGAATACGAGGAAAGATAATGGACACCACCGACCTTCTGCTGGCGATCGTCCATCATCTTCTTGTGTTCTCGCTGGCCGGCATCATTGGCGCCGAGTTCGTGCTGGTGCGCGGCGAGTTGGGGGCGACGACGCTCAAGCGCCTTGTCGGCATCGACCGCCACTACGGCATCATCGCCGCGCTGATCGTCATCGTCGGCATCTGCCGAGTGTTCTTCGGCCTGAAGGGTTGGGAGTTCTACGTCTTCAACTGGGTGTTCTGGGCAAAGATGATGGCCTTCATCATCGTCGGCCTGCTGTCGATCATCCCGACCGTGCGCTTCATCTCCTGGAGCAGGCAGGCGAGCGGCAATCCATCCTTCTCGGTTCCGGCGGCGGAGCTCGCCTCGGTGAAGAACTATGTCCGCGCCGAGGGCTTCATCTTCCTGCTCATCCCGGTCTTTGCGGCGGCGATGGCGCGCGGCTACGGTTATTAGAATAGAACCGAGGAAGAGCAGGGATCGGGCAGCAACCGGCATCCGCCAAACGTACCGTCGTCAGATGTCGACATCCCGCGATCCATCATCCGACCCAGATCTTTTCCATCCATCTTGCGGGTGATTTGTAGATAATTGCGGTTTGCCGTTTGAGTCCGATTGCAATCTGCTAGCCTGCACTAGTTGCTATTGCATCCACAGCCGTCGCCGAGAGGAATTTCGCGCGGTGGCTGAAGATTCATACTCTGGGAGGAAGTCACAATGAGAAAATTTGTTGCCGCTCTGGCTGCCGCAGCGGCCGTCACGCTTTATCCGTTCGCCGCGGGCGCGCAGACCTATCCGGAACGCACCATCACCGTGGTGGTGCCGTTTGCGGCCGGCGGCCCGACCGACACGGTCACACGCCTCATCGCCGAAGCCATGTCGAAGGATCTCGGCCAGCAGGTCATCGTCGAGAATGTCGGCGGTGCCGGCGGCACGCTGGGCGCGGGCCGCGTCGCGAAGGCTGACCCGGACGGTTATACGCTGCTCCTCCACCACATCGGCATGGCGACCAGTGCGACGCTGTACAGAAAGCTCGCATACGACACGCTCAACGCCTTCGAATATGTCGGCCTCGTCACCGAGGTGCCAATGACCGTCGTCGGCCGCAAGGACCTTGAGCCGACCGATCTGAAGGGACTGGTCGAGTACGCCAAGGCCAACAAGGATACTGTCACCGTCGCCAATGCCGGGATCGGTGCGGCCTCGCATTTGTGCGGCATGCTGTTCATGAGCGCCATCGGTACGCCGCTGGTCACCGTGCCCTACAAGGGCACCGGCCCGGCAATGACCGATCTTCTTGGCGGCCAGGTCGACATGATGTGCGACCAGACGACCAACACCACCAAGCAGATCCAGGGCGGCACGATCAAGGCCTATGCCGTCACCTCGCCGGAACGCCTCGATGTGCTGCCGGACGTCCCGACGACGACGGAAGGCGGCCTTCCCGAGGTGCAGGTCAGCATCTGGCACGGCCTCTACGCACCAAAGGGTACGCCGGCCGAGATCACCAGACGCCTGTCGAAATCGCTGCAGGTCGCGCTGAAGGATCAGAACGTCGCCGCCCGCTTCGCCGAACTCGGCACCAAGCCGTCGCCCGAAGCCGACGCGACACCGGCGGCACTGAAGGCCAAGCTTGAAAGCGAGATCGGGCGCTGGAAGCCGATCATCGAAGCCGCCGGCCAGTACGCCGACTGAGGTTTTGGACGGGGCGCGATCGGCGCCCCGTTTTTGCTTCGGCCCCGTTTTGCGTTGCAACGGCGCGTCCGATGCGCACCTGAGAGGAACGTGATGAAGCCTTTCGCAATCGACACGACCAACGGCATATGCGCCGCGCTGTTCATCGCCTTCGGCGCATTTTTCGCGCTGCAGTCGCTCGGCCTCGAAATCGGCACCGCCTTCCGCATGGGACCGGGCTATTTCCCGCTGGTCCTGGCGATCGTGCTGCTCCTGCTTGGCGTTATCATTCTCGTCCAGGCAGTGCGCTTCGAGAGCGAGGCGATCGGCCACATTGCGTGGCGCGGCATGCTGCTCATCCTCCCCGCTCCGATCTTCTTCGGCCTGACGGTGCGCGGCCTCGGCTTCATCCCGTCGATCTTCCTGACGGCGCTGATCGCATCCTTTGCCAGCGCCCGCATGAAACCGCTGACCGCGCTCGTGTTATCGGCCGGCCTGACGCTGTTTGCGTCGCTCGTCTTCAGCTACGCACTCGGCCTGCCGTTCCGACGCTTTGGCCCGTGGCTGCCATTGTGAGGAGATGACCATGGAACTCCTCGCCAACTTGGTGCTCGGCTTTTCGACGGCGACATCGCTGACAAATCTCGGTTTCTGTCTGATCGGCGTCCTTCTCGGCACGCTGATCGGCGTCCTGCCCGGCATCGGCGCCACCGCAACCATCGCCATGCTCTTGCCGATTACGTTCCAGATAGGCGACCCGGTTTCCTCTCTCATCATGCTCGCCGGCATCTATTACGGCGCGCAATATGGCGGCTCCACCACCGCCATTCTCATCAATATGCCCGGCGAATCCTCGTCAGCCGTCACCGCAATCGACGGCTACCATATGGCCAAGAACGGCCGCGCCGGGGCGGCACTCGCGATCGCGGCGATAGGCTCGTTCTTTGCCGGCACGGTGTCGACCTTCCTGGTCGCCATCTTTGCTCCGCCGCTGACGGCGATGGCGCTGGAATTCGGCGCGGCCGAATACTTTTCGCTGATGGTCGTCGGCCTCGCCTCGTCCGTCGCGCTCGCCCACGGCTCGATAGTCAAGGCGCTGGCCATGGTTGTGCTCGGCCTGCTGCTCGGCATTGTCGGAACCGACATCTATACCGGCACGCCGCGCTTCACGCTCGGCATCACCCAATATGCCGACGGGCTGAATTTCGTCGCGGTAGCGGTCGGCGTCTTCGGCGTCGCCGAGATCCTGCGCAACCTCGAGAACGAGCATGAGCGCTCCGTGCTGATCCGAAGAGTCTCCGGCCTCATGCCGACCCGCGAGGATTTTCGGCGCATGGCCGCGCCCATCATGCGCGGAACGATCATTGGTTCGGCGCTCGGCATCTTGCCGGGAGGCGGCGCGATCCTTGCAGCCTTTGCCTCCTACACGGTCGAAAAGCGCGTATCGAAAAACCCGGGGGAGTTCGGCAAGGGCGCCATCGAAGGGGTCGCCGGGCCGGAATCGGCCAACAATGCCGGCGCGCAGACCTCCTTCATCCCCATGCTGACGCTTGGCATTCCGGCCAATCCGGTAATGGCGCTGATGATCGGCGCGATGATCATCCAGGGCATCGTGCCCGGCCCCAATGTCGCGACCGAACAGCCGGAGCTGTTTTGGGGCATCATCGCCTCAATGTGGATCGGCAACCTGATGCTGATCGTCCTCAACCTGCCGCTGATAGGGCTTTGGGTGAAGCTCCTTACGATCCCATATTACGTGCTGTTTCCGATCATCATGGCGTTCTGCTCGATCGGCGTCTACAGCGTCAACACCAATGTTTACGACCTCTACGCCGTCGCCTTCTTTGGCTTGCTCGGCTACCTCCTGACCAAGCTGCGCTGCGAACCCGCGCCACTGCTGCTCGGCTTCGTGCTCGGCCCGTTGCTTGAGGAAAACTTGCGTCGCGCCATGATTCTGTCGCGCGGCGACCCGAGCACCTTCGTGACGAGACCGATCAGCGCCAGCTTGCTCTTCATCGCGCTCGCCGTGCTCGTCATCGTCTTCCTGCCCGCGGTCAAGAAGAAGCGCGAAGAGGTGTTTGTGGAGGAAAATTAAGTCGTTGAAGCCCGTTGCGATTTTTCAATTCGGCGTTTTGGCCGCAGGCGCCGTCGGCTGGCACTATCCGGCTAGCTGACACCAATCGCTCGGTCCTCAGTTTCGTCGAGCGGCGCGAGCTCGATCAGCGGCGCCGGCAGGTCGGTGGTCTTTTCCTTGGACTTGCAGATATCCGCGATGACACAGACCGGGCAGTCGGGCTTGCGCGCCTTGCAGACATAGCGGCCATGCAGGATCAGCCAGTGATGGGCGTGCCGCATGTATTCGGCGGGGATGACTTTTATCAGCCCCTGCTCAACCTGTTCCGGCGTTTTGCCGGGCGCCAATCCAATACGATTGCCGATGCGAAAGATATGCGTGTCCACCGCCATCGTGTGCTGGCCGAAGGCGACGTTGAGCACGACATTGGCGGTCTTGCGTCCCACGCCCGGCAGCTTGACCAGCTCGTCCCGATCTTCGGGCACCTTGCCGGCATAGTCGTCGATCAGTGCCTTCGAGAGCGCGACCACGTTCTTGGCCTTGTTGCGCCACAGGCCTATGGTGCGGATGTAGTCGCCGACCTTGGCCTCACCGAGCGCCAGCATCTTGTGCGGTGTATCGGCGACCGAAAACAGCGGCTTCGTTGCCTTGTTTACCCCGGCATCGGTCGCCTGCGCCGACAGCACCACCGCGATCAGAAGAGTGAAGGGATTGACATAGTCGAGCTCACCCTTCGGCTCGGGCCGCTGCACGGAAAAACGCCGAAAAATCTCATGCACCTCGGCGGGCGTGTAAAGCGAGCGCAGCCCGCCCTTCCGGGAGGGCGTCTTTGCTTTTGCACTGCCGCCTGAGGCTGAGGCCGACGGCTTTTTGACGGGGAAGGATTTTTTGGACTTGGGCGGCGCCATTCCCTTCCTATAATATTTCCGTATGAGCGACACAAACGCCTCGTTCGAAGCCGACAAGCCATTCTTCCAAGCCCTGCTGACGCCGCATCGCTCCCTCGGTCGGACCGGCTTTCTGATATTGATGGGCGCCCTGGTGTTCGGCTGGGCGGTCACCGGCGCGATCTTCCTGGCTCATGGCGCATGGCCGGTCTTCGGCTTCTTGGGGCTGGACGTGGTCGCCGTCTACATCGCCTTTCGCGCCAACTACCGGGCGGCCCGCGCCCGTGAGGAAATATCGGTCTCGCGCACCAGGCTTGACATCCGCAAAACGGCGCCGTCGGGCCGCTTCGAGGATCATCGCTTCAACCCGTTCTGGACCCGCTTTTCGATCGCCCGCCATGCCGAGATCGGCATCACCAAAATGGCCGTCGAGGCGCAAGGCGAAAGCGTTTCGATCGGGTCTTTCCTGGATCCCGATTCCCGCGAAAGCTTTGCTGCTGCCTTTTCGCACGCACTGGCGACCGCCAGGGCGCGTTGAACTAGCACGGCGCTCGGCGCCCTTGCCGTAGAGCGTCATCAGCAAGGTCTGCCTTACCCCGGTAAAATCTATCTTTTCGCCGGCCGTCATCGCCCTTCGGCTCGAAGCCTGCTCGATCTGGGTAGGGGCCGGAGGAAGGCAGGTTTCGGGTGGTGGCAATGCGCGGGAAGACCGATATTCGCGGCCGAGCAGATAGCCATGGGAGATATTGCCATGAACGCCCAGATGACCATGAATACCCGGATGGAACCGTCAGCGATCCTGCAGAACGACATCACGCCCGTGGGCAGCGACTACGAAATCGTGCGCCGCGCCATCGAGAAGATCAGCCTCGACTATCGCGACCAGCCCTCGCTGGAGGTCCTGGCCGAGGCGGTCGGCGAGACGCCGACGGGCCTGCAGAAACTGTTCACGCGCTGGGCCGGCCTGTCGCCCAAGGCCTTTCTGCAGGCGGTGACGCTCGACCATGCGCGCAGGCTGCTTGATTCCGGCATGCCGCTGCTCGAAACCTCGTTCGAGCTCGGCATGTCGGGCCCCGGCCGGCTGCACGACCTCTTCGTCACGCACGAAGCGATGTCGCCCGGCGACTACAAGACCCGTGGCGCCGGCCTGACCATCCGCTACGGCTATCATATCTCGCCCTTCGGCATTGCGTTGATCATGGTCACCGATCGCGGGCTGGCCGGCCTGGCCTTCTGCGACGCCGGCGGCGAGCGGGCTGCCTTCGCCGATATGTCCGGCCGCTGGCCGAACGCAGCTTACGTCGAGGACATGTCGGCCACCCAGCCCTATGCCGCGCGCGTCTTCGATCCGACAAGATGGCGCGCCGACCAGCCGCTGCGTGTGGTGATGATCGGCACCGATTTCCAGCTGCGCGTCTGGGAGGCGCTGCTGCGCATTCCGATGGGCAGGGCCTGCACCTATTCCTCGATTGCGGCAAGCATCGGCGCGCCGAGCGCCAGCCGGGCCGTCGGTGCGGCGGTGGGCGCCAATCCGATGTCCTTCGTGGTTCCTTGCCATCGTGCGCTCGGCAAGTCCGGCGCCCTCACCGGCTACCACTGGGGACTGACGCGCAAGCGCGCCATCCTCGGCTGGGAGGCGGGACAAATGGCGTCCTGAAACTTCGTTTTTTCCGCGCGCCATTGCGAAAAACCGTGGATCTGAATATAGGTAAGTATAATCGAAACAATACATCCGAAATATCGGGATATGCAACCGGAGACAACCTCAGGTTTCGCCGGTTGTATTTTGAATTGTTTGCAGTCGTTATCTTGTTTAACGCTAAATTAACTACGATAAACGGATGATACCTCTGTATTGAGCCGCATTTTCCGGCTCGAAAGAGGGGTCTCATGAAGTTCTTTCGCGTCGCAATGGCCGCGAGCCTGCTGGCCGTCTGCACCGGCCAGACTGCATCGGCAGCCACCGGAAACGTCCTCTTCAACGGCACTATCACCGCTACCTGCACGGTCACGATCAACTCTAACGGAGCGATGACCGTCAGCAGCAATCTTCAGTCGCTGAGCTCTCACAATGCCGGCGGTTCGGCCGGCAGCGCCCAGGTCGATACCACCGGCGGCGTCACGCTCAGCGTCGATCCGGTCACCACCACCACCGTCCCGGCCTCGGACACCACGGCCACGACATGGACCCCGACCTTTGCCACCTCCGGCGCGCAGACCATTGCCGAAACCGGCACAGCGACGGCGCTCACGGTACCGGGCACATCGACGGTCGCGGTCAATCTTGCCGGCACCAAAAGCGGCACGGACCGCTTCTCCGCCGGCAACTACCAGGCAACCGTGACGCTGCGCTGCGAATAGCCCTCTCGCGAAAGGAGCGCTCCTTGAGAACGATTGGAATCCTGGCGGCGGGGCTGATCGCCGTGCTGTCTCCCATTGCCGCGGCGGGCCAGTCGATGACGCCGATGCGGGGCGAGGTCAGGTCCTTCACCGATGCTTTCGCGGTCCGGGTTTTCCCCGGCAACCCCTACGACCAGCGCATACGCGTCGAGATTCATGTCTATGACCAGGACTTTCGGCCGATCGACGCCAGGATCACGCCGAAGGCCTTCGTTCTGGCCGGCCAGGCGTCGCGCCCGGTTCTGGTGGTCGTCCCGTTCGACGGCGCGAACGAGCGTAAAGTGCGTATCTGTACCGAGAGTATCCCCTTTCCAAGCGAGCAGACGCAGATAAGGGCTCAGATATGCGGAAAGTTCTTCGGGCATCGCAGGTTCTGACGCTTGCCCTGCTGCCCGCCTTGGCGGTCGCAAGTCAGGGGTATGCTGAGGATATACTGAACCTGAACCAGAACCAGACTGGCTTCACCTTGCCCGGCGTCACCCTGCCCCAGGGCCAGGACGAGGTTCATGCTTCCGACGGCACGACCTGCCGCTCGGCCGTTTCCGGCAGCGGCGCCTATCTGGACGTCGGCGTCATCCGCGGCAACAGCAACAGCCAGTCGAACAGCGACCTCGCCACTTACGGCCGCGTGGTGGTCCCGATCGGGCGGACGCCGAAGCGCGTGGATTGCAGCCGCCTCTACGAACTCGAGGTCGAGCGCCTGCAGCTCGAATTGAAGCTGCTCAAGATGGGTCTCGGCGCCGACGGCCAGACGGGAAGCGTGGCTGCTCCCAATCCCGCGACCGCCTCCGCTGCCGCATCGACTGGATGGGCTAACGAGGGCTGGAGCATCAGAGGCACAACCGGCAATGACAAGAAAAAGAAAAAGAAATAGCCGCGCGCTGATCGCCGCGGTGGCTGCGCTTGCAAGCCTCTGTCTCCCGGCTCACGCGGCTATCATCGGCACTTGCACCATCATGATCGGCGCCTCGGGAACGATGAAATCGAACCCCGCCATCAATATCTTCGGTTCCAGGCAGGCGGGCGGGTCGAGCGCCGGCGCCACCATCACCGCGAATGCGACACTATGCACGATCCTCAACCTGCTCGACTGCTATTCCGTCTCGGCACCGGCGCCGATTGCCTTCACGTCCGCGCCGAGCGGCGGCGACACCGACGTCACCTTCGCCACCGTCTTCCGCCTCGATGGCTCAGGCGCGGACATCCCGGGCAGTTCGCCGCAGCGGGTGACCAACGGCACTCACACCATCCAGGTCGATCTCACGGCCACGAAATCGCCGGGCATCTTCCCGGCCGGCAACTACCAGGGCACGGTGACGGTGCGCTGCGAATGATGCTGTGGGCCGGTGCGGCGCACAACCGGCTTGATCTGGCAATATACGGTCTTTGCGGCTAGCCTCCCGCGCAAGCAACTGCGTAAATGCAAGGACTTGCGGCATCGGCCTTCGATCGAAGGCTCGCCCGCTCGTGCAGGAGGCCTTTCTTGATCATCATCGTCGGCTCGATCAACCTCGACCTGATCGCCAATGTCGACCGTTTGCCTGAACCCGGCGAGACGGTCCGCGGCTCCGGCTTTGCCACCGCTCCCGGCGGCAAAGGCGCCAACCAGGCGCTGGCCGCGGCCCGCGCGGGCGCTGAGGTGCGCATGGTCGGCGCCGTCGGCAAGGACAGCTTTGCCGCCGAAGCGCTGGCGCTGCTGAAGGCCGGCGGTGTCGATCTTTCCGGCGTCGGCGAGAGCTTCGCCTCCACCGGCACAGCGCTCATCCTGGTCGGTGCCGACGGCGAGAATGTGATCGCCGTCGTGCCGGGCGCTAACGATTCTGTACTGCCCGGCGACATCGCGAAGGCGTATCTGAAGAAGGGCGATGTCGTGCTTTTGCAGCACGAGATCCCGCTGCCCACGGTCGAAGCGGCGCTCGATGCAACCCGCGCGGCGGGTGCCGTCAGCGTGCTCAACACCGCGCCTTTCCGCCCCGAGGCGGCGGGCTTTCTCGGCAAGGCCGACTACGCCGTCGCCAACGAGACCGAGTTCGACCTCTATGGCGAGGCGCTGGCGCTCACCGGCCACGACCGGGAGGCGCGGATGCGCGACTATGCTCAAAAGACAGGCCGCGCCATCGTCGTGACACTCGGCGGCGACGGCGTGCTGGCCGCCACTCCCGACCATTTCCTCACCGTCCCGGCACTGAAGATAACTCCGGTCGACACGGTCGGCGCCGGCGACACCTTTTGCGGCTATTTCGGCGCCGGCCTGTCGTCCGCCCTTTCGCTCGAACAGGCGCTCACGCGCGCCGCGGCGGCAGGCTCGCTCGCTTGCTTGAAGCCGGGTGCGCAGCCGGCGATTCCGCTGCCGAAGGATGTCGACGCGGCCTTGGCCGCGCGGTGACGGCGATGCGCCCGTCGACGAAACACGCCGTGCCGCCGGCCAGCGACATCTGTCGCTTGTCCGCCGTAGAGCTTACCGACGCGATCAGGCAGCGCCGTCTGTCGGCGCGCGAGGTCGTCAGCGCCTTTCTCGACCGCATCGATGCTGTAAACCCGCTGGTCAACGCCATCGTGTCGCTGCGCGAGCGCGCCGATATCCTGGCGGAAGCCGACAGGGCGGACGCCCATTTGGCACGGGGCGGCGCGGCCGGATCGCTGTTCGGCCTGCCGATCGCCATCAAGGACCTCGCCCTGACCAAGGGCTCAAGAACAACCTTCGGCTCGCCGATCTTCGCCGATTTCGTCCCGCAAGAGGACGATTTCTTCGTCGAGCGCCTGCGCAAGGCCGGCGCCATCATCATCGGCAAGACCAATGTTCCGGAATTCGGGCTGGGCTCCAACACCTACAATCCGGTCTTCGGTCCGACGCTCAATGCCTTCGATCCGACGCTCACCGCTGGCGGCTCGAGCGGCGGCGCGGCGGTGGCGCTGGCGCTCGACATGGTGCCGGTCGCCGACGGCAGCGATTTCGGCGGCTCGCTGCGCAATCCGGCGGCCTACAACAACGTCTATGGCTTCCGCCCCTCGCAAGGGCTGGTGCCGGCCGGCCCCGACATCGATGTCTTCCACGCCCAGATGGGCGTCGAAGGGCCGATGGGCCGGAATGTGCGCGACATCGCGCTGCTGCTCGATGAGCAGGCCGGCTATCATCCGCGGGCGCCATTGTCGCATGACAAGCAGGGCTCGTTTCTCGAAGGCCTGCGGGAGAAAGCCACCGGCGGCCGCATCGCCTGGCTCGGCGATTTCGGCGGCCATCTGCCGATGGAGCCAGGCATTCTCGACCTGTGCGAGGCCGCCCTTGCCCGCTTCGCGGACGCCGCGTTCCACAGCGAAACGCTGGTGCCGGATGCCGACTTCGAAGCGCTCTGGCAGGCCTTTGTGACGTTGCGCCAGGCGAGCAGCGGCTGCGGACTGAAGGCGCATTATGACGATCCGGAAAAGCGCAGGCTGCTGAAGCCGGAGGCCGTTTGGGAAGTTGAGCAGGCGATGCGCCTTACCGCGCCCCAGATCCATGCCGCCTCGGTCCGGCGCACCTCATGGCACCGCACGCTGCTGTCGCTGTTCGAGCGCTTCGACCTTATCGTGCTGCCGACCGCCCAGGTCTTCCCCTTCGAGGTCTCGACGCATTGGCCGCGCGAGATCGCCGGGCGGCCGATGGACAGCTATCACCGCTGGATGC
The DNA here is from genome assembly GCF_001672445.1 of Mesorhizobium sp. WSM3873. NCBI lineage: Bacteria > Pseudomonadati > Pseudomonadota > Alphaproteobacteria > Hyphomicrobiales > Phyllobacteriaceae > Mesorhizobium > Mesorhizobium sp. WSM3873. Next base: position 179,625 of record NZ_LYTM01000057.1, read on the forward strand.
AGGTCTCCGCCTTTGCCACGCTCGGCGGTTGTCCGGCGCTCAATGTGCCGGTCGGCTTCGACGGCAAGGGCCGGCCGATGGGTATGCAGCTGATCGGCCAGCCGCGCGGCGACCTGGCGGTCCTGCAGGCCGGCGCCGCCTATGAGGCGACGCTGCCCTGGCCGGCGGGGGCTGCCTGACGGGCTCAACCGGCTGGCGCGCTTGCGCCGGCGTCAACTCCGTGCATTGATCGCGCTCCGCGCGTGTCGGCGCGATCCTGTTCGAGGGAAAACATGTCGCTGGAACTCTACGCCGCCTATGTCGTCGCCTGCATCGTCATCGTCCTGGTACCCGGGCCGACCGTCACGCTGATCATCGCCAACAGTATCCGCCATGGCTCGCGCGCCGGGTTGGCCAATGTCGCGGGCACCCAGGCCGGGCTCGCCATCATGATCGCCATCGTCGGCATCGGCCTCAACACGCTGATCGCCGGCATGGGTCACTGGTTCGAATGGGTGCGGCTGATCGGTGCGGCTTACCTCATCTGGATGGGCGTGCAGATGCTCCGCGCCAAGGGAGCCCTGAACCGCGATGGATCGGCCAAGAAACCGCGCGGCGGCTTCTTCCTGCAAGGTTTCCTGGTGGCGATTTCCAATCCGAAGACGCTTGTCTTCTTCGGCGCCTTCTTCCCGCAGTTCATCGCGCCACAGGGCAATTACACGCTGCAGATCGTGGTCATGGGCCTGACCGCGATGGTCTTCGCCGCCATGTCGGATTCGACCTACGCGCTTGCCGCCGGCCGCGCCGGGCGCATGCTCTCGGCCAGCCGCGTTAAGCTGATGTCGCGGATCAGCGGCAGCTTCCTGGTCGGCGGCGGGCTCTGGCTGGCGTTCTCCAAGGCGAAATGAGAGCGAATACTCTGGTCGCAATTATTTTTGACGCCTATTGAATAACTGTGCTTGGCAGCACACTTCTTCAGGATGAACAAGTCAAACGTTTCGTTCCGGAATCGCTTGCTTATTTGGCAATATGAGTACAGCGACGCCGTGATCGGCGTCGCTTTCTTCTGCGCATTTGCGGCTATGAAATCCATCGCCATCGTTGAGCTTCAGGCCAATCCGGTCATCGCCACTCAACGCGTGATGGGCGTGGTCGAATACGTCAGGGTGAAGCCCATCAATCCGTACGGCACGATCGGCCACAATCTATACTACACCTACGATCTGCGCCTTGATGACGACAACACACGGATATCTGTCGACGACGATGTGAGGCGACCCCATCTTGTCGGCTCCGTCCTTCCCATTGAGCGACAGCACCACAAGCACGGCGCCGACACCTATCGGTTGCTCAACGGGTGACGACGTGTGCTCGGTTGGCCGCTTTGACGGTCAGTTGAGCCGCCCCAGCCGCTCCACCAGCAGCGCGAAGAACGCATCGTGGTCGATGTCGCGCATCACCATGGCGTTCTTCTCGCGCTTGGTGACGCCCCACCAGTCGATCACCGTCATGCCCATCGTGAGATCGGAGCTGGTCTCCACGCTGACATTGCAGCGGCGGCCCTTGAACAGCTCCGGCTTGATGAGATAGGCGATCACGCACGGATCGTGCAGCGGCCCGCCGTCGGTGCCGTATTTCTCCTCATCGAAGCGCTCGAAGAACTCCAGCATCTCGGCGGTTGCGGTGCCGACCTTGGTGCCGAGCTGGCGGAAGGCCTGGATGCGCTTGGCCGAGGTCAGTGCCTTGTGGGTGACGTCGAGCGGCATCATCACGATCGGAACGCCCGACTTGAACACCAAATCCGCCGCCTGCGGGTCGACGTAGATGTTGAATTCGGCGGCAGGCGTGACGTTGCCGCCCTCGAAAAAGCCGCCGCCCATCAGCACGATCTCCTTGATACGCGGCGCGATCCGCGGCTCGCGGATCAGCGCCAGCGCGATATTGGTGAGCGGCCCGAGTGGGCACAACGTGATCGTGCCCGCTTCCTCGCGCATCAGCGTCTCGGCAATGAAATCGACCGCGTATTGCTCCTGCAGCGGCATGGTCGGTTCGGGCAGCTGGGGTCCATTGAGGCCGGTCTTGCCATGCACGTACTCGGCGGTGACGAGCTCGCGCGCCAGCGGGCGGATGGCGCCGGCATAGACCTTGACGTCGGGCCGGCCGCCGAGCTCGCAGATCTTGCGCGCATTCTTCTCCGTGAGTTTCAGCGGCACGTTGCCGGCAACGGCGGTAATGCCGACGACCTCCAGCTCGGCGCTGCCGAGCGCCAGCAATATGGCGACGGCATCGTCCTGGCCGGGATCCGTGTCGATGATGATCTTTCGTGACTGGGGCATTTCAATTCCTTTGGGGAGTCTTTTTGGGCGGGGTTTTGACGGCTTGAACTTGATCGCGCGGCGGACCATATCAAGACCATCGGGAAAAATGCCATCCGGGTTTTTCCGGTTTGTGTCGCTCTTAAGAGGACAGTGTAACAATGAGTCGAATGACGCCCTTCTCCAGCCCGCTTCTTCTGGGCTTCGACGCCATGGAAAAGACGCTCGAACGTCTGGCGAAGTCGGGCGACAGCTACCCTCCGTATAACATCGAGCGTCTGGGCGCCTCGGACGGCAAGGCGGAAAGGCTGCGCATCACACTTGCCGTGGCGGGTTTCGCAGAGAACGACCTCGATGTCACCACCGAGGAAAACCAGCTGATCGTGCGCGGCCGTCAGACCGACGACACCGAGCGCGAGTTCCTCCACCGCGGCATCGCCGCACGCCAGTTCCAGCGCTGCTTCGTGCTGGCCGACGGCATGCGGGTGGTCGGCGCGGAATTGAAGAACGGCCTTTTGTCGATCGATCTCGACCGTCCGGAGGCCGAGCGGCTGGTACGGAAAATAAACATATCGGTGAAAGACTGATCTTTGCCGATGGCTCTAATGCGGGACGGCCGGAAGTGGCGTCCTTGCGCCAAGGAGGCTTGTAATGACCAGAATTGACGAAACCATGACCATGACCAGCGGCGAATTCGCCCATCTCGGCGAAGGTTCGGTCGCATATCTGAGGAAAGTATCAAGCGACGATTTGCGCGGCCGCTTCCCCGGCCTTGGCGAAATCGCGCCCGGGCTGGAACTGTGGGCGCTGTTTGCCGCCAACGGTCAGCCGATCCTGCTTTCCGATGCCCGTGACCGGGCCCTGGCGGGTGCGCTGGAGAACGACCTGACCACGGTCGCCATCCATTGACCCCAATCACTATTTGAATTTGGGGTCGTTGCCTGAATTGGAAAGGGCCGCTCCCGGCGGCCCCTCAAGGTTTTATCCCAAAAACCGGATTTTATCCAAAGCCCAGCTTCACCCAACCTTCAGGCCGCGTGCGAGGCCTGGGTATCCGACAGCAGCGCGTGGATCGCCACTGCGTCGCGCGTCCCTCTGATCTTGGCCACCGTATCGCCATCGCGCAGCACGCGCGCGATGCGCGACAGCGCCTTAAGATGGTCGGCGCCGGCGCCTTCGGGCGCAAGCAGCAGAAACACCAGGTCGACCGGCTGGTCGTCGAGCGCCTCGAAATCGACCGGCGCCTCCAGCCGGGCAAAAACGCCTGCGATCCGCTTGACCCCTGCGAGCTTGCCATGCGGAATGGCGATGCCGTTGCCGACGCCGGTGGAGCCCAGCCGCTCACGCTGCAGGATAGTGTCGAACACTTCCCGCTCCGGAATGCCTGAAATCGCCGCCGCCCTCTCCGACAGCAATTGCAGAAGCTGTTTTTTGGAATTCGCCTTCAACGCCGGCATGATAGCCGGGACGCTGATGAGATCGCTGAGATCCATGCCTGAAAAATCCCTTGCTCGCCTACCGCGCCGGTCGTCCCCCTCGCGCGGCCGGCTTTCTTATCCCTGCGCGACTTTGGTGGTCGACGGATCGATCCAGCCGATGTTTCCATCCGGCCGGCGGTAGACGATATTGACGTGGTCGTTTCCGGCGTTGCGGAAGACGAAAACCGGGCTGTCCTTGGTATCGAGTTCGATGACGGCAGACGCCACCGACATGGTGCGAAGCGTCACGGTCGATTCGGCGACGATGGCCGGAGCGAAGTTCTCCGGGATTTCCTCTTCGTCGTCGGCGAGCGGCTCCATCACGGCGTAGGCGATGTCGGTGGATTCGCCGTTGCCGTTGCTGGAATTGTGCGACTTCAGCCGGCGCTTGTAGCGCCTGAGCCGCGTTTCGAGGCGATCGGCGGCCGCCTCGAAGGCAAGCGTGGGATCCTGGGCGTCCCCGGTCGCCTGCAGCGAGGCGCCGGAATCGAGGCGGATCATGCAATCGGCCGAGAAGCGCGACCCTGCTTTGATGACCGTTACATGTCCTGAAAAACCCCGATCGAAATATTTTTCAATCGCTTCGTTGACACGATCGTTGATGCGCGTACGGAACGCATCGCCGATGTCCATGTGTTTTCCCGAAATGCGCAGATTCATCTGAAAACTGACCTTCCCTGCTCAGGCTTCAAACTGTCCCAAGTTTATACCCGTGGTGCGCGCGCACAAGCTTTGCGGCGGCACGCGCGCCGATTTTAGACCCGAACTTTCCGGTTGATCACAAGTCGCCTTCTGGCCGTCCGAGGCCTTCGCTTTGACGGAGCCATTCGCGAGGCGGGCATCACGGCCCGGCTCATGCGGGCGGGCTTCTAGACACTTCATTGCAGCTTGTCAATGAAACACGAAAACTGTGAAAAATCGCCATTCCTCAGCTCGGACCAAAACTAGGTCAGGCCGGATGAATATCAACTGCCTAACGCCCGGCGTTGGCCAGCGCCCGCTTCTCCCGGCGCCGCTGCACCGATGAAGGAATGTTCATGCCCTCCCGGTATTTGGCGACCGTGCGGCGGGCGATGTCGACGCCGCTTTCCCGCAGCATGTCGACGATAGCGTCGTCGGAAAGCACGTCGGCGGGCTTTTCCTCGTCGATCAGCTGCTTGATGCGGTCACGCACGGCTTCCGATGAATGCGCTTCGCCGCCTTCCGCCGAGGCGATCGAAGCGGTGAAGAAATAGCGCAGCTCGAACACGCCGCGAGGCGTCAGCATGTATTTGTTGGCAGTGACGCGGCTCACCGTCGATTCATGCATGCCGATCGCGTCGGCCACCGTGCGCAGGTTGAGCGGCTTGAGATGCCGCACGCCATGGACGAGGAACGCGTCCTGCTGGCGCACGATTTCCGAGGCCACTTTTAGGATCGTCTTCGCCCGCTGGTCGAGGCTGCGCGTCAGCCAGTTGGCGTTCTGCAGGCATTCGGCCAGAAACTCCTTTTCCGCCTGGTCCTTGGCATGGCCGGAAACCCGGGCGAAATAGACATGATCGACCAAAACTCGCGGCAGCGTGTCGGCGTTGAGCTCCACCGCCCAGCTGCCGTCGGCAGCGGCCCGCACCTCGACGTCGGCAACGATGGCGTCGCTCGCGCCGCCCGAAAACGCGGTGCCGGGACGCGGATCGAGCGCCCGGATCTCGGCCAGCATGTCGAGAAGGTCTTCCTCGTCGACGCCGCAGATGCGTTTCAGCGTCTGGAAATCCCGCCGCGCCAGGAGTTCGAGATTAGCCACCAGGGCCTTCATCGCCGGATCGAGCCGGTCGCGTGCGGCAAGCTGCAGCGACAGGCATTCGGCGAGGTCGCGGGCAAACAGGCCGGCCGGCTCGAAGGTCTGGCAGACCGCGAGCGCTCGCGCCACCGCTCCCTTGTCCGCCCCCAGCCGCGCGGCAATCTCTTCCAGATCGGCGCGCAGATAGCCCGCTTCGTCGAGGCTGTCGGCAAGCTCGCCGGCAATCAGGCGCTCGGCGGGTTTGGCGAAGGCAAGCGCGATCTGTTCGCCGACATGCTCGCGCAGCGTCACAATGGTCGCGGCCATCTCGCCGACGTCGAAGCCTTCCGACGAAGCGCTGCCGGCGCTGCCCGCGGATGCCGACTTCCACTGCGCGGTGAGATCCGGTCCGAGCTTTTCGCTGGTGCCGGGGTCGTCGGGAAACAGGTTCTCCAGCGAAGAGTCGAGCTTTTCCGAGATCGCCTCGGCGCTCCATTCCGTCTCGCTTTCGAACCAGTCGTCCCCGGCGGCGGGTTCTGGAGCGGTCTCGCTCTTCTGCGGCTGGTCGCCGCCCGCATCGTCCTGCGGCTCGGCTCGCTCCAAGAGCGGATTGCGCTCGATTTCCTCGTCGATGAAGCGGTCGAGCTCGACATGGGTGAGCTGCAGCAGCCGGATCGACTGCATCAGCTGGGGCGTCATCACCAGCGACTGGGATTGTCTGAGCTGCAGTTTGGCCGCCAGCGCCATGGTTGGATTCAAACGCCTCGTCTACGCATCGAGCTACCGTTTTTCGGTCGGGCATAGAAACTGGCCCGGCTTTTGCTTGTCAAGGCAAACGCTAGCAGAGACGGCTTACCGGAGCGTTATTCGCGGGCAGAGCAGGCATAAAGCCGGAAAATTCAGCGAGAAATTGCCGCGGAACCGGAATTTTCGCGTTTAGAGCGTAAAACCCTCGCCGAGATAGAGCCGCCGCACATCGGCGTTGGCGACGATCTCGTCGGCGCGGCCATGCGTCAGCACCTGGCCGGCATGGATGATATAGGCGCGGTCGATCAGGCCGAGCGTCTCGCGCACATTGTGGTCGGTGATCAGCACGCCGATGCCGCGCGCGGTCAGATGGCGGACGAGCTGCTGGATGTCGGCGACCGCGATCGGATCGATACCGGCGAAGGGCTCGTCGAGCAGCATATAGGCCGGCCGCGTCGCCAGCGCCCGCGCGATCTCGAGGCGGCGTCTTTCGCCGCCGGACAGCGACATCGACGGCGCCTTGCGCAGATGGCTGATGTGGAATTCCTCGAGCAGCTCGTCGAGCGTGCGCTCACGTTCCTTGCGGCTCTTTTCCACCACTTCCAGAACGGCGCGAATATTCTGCTCGACGTTGAGGCCCCGGAAGATCGACGCTTCCTGCGGCAGATAGCCGATGCCGAGGCGGGCGCGCCGGTACATCGGCATCGAGGTGACGTCGAAGCCGTCGATCTCGATCGTGCCTTCGTCCACCGGCACGAGACCGGTGACCATATAGAAACAGGTGGTCTTGCCGGCGCCATTGGGCCCAAGCAGTCCGACGGCCTCGCCGGCCCGCACGCCGAGCGTCACGCCGCTCACCACCTTGCGGCCCTTATAGCTCTTGGTCAGGCCCTTGGCGATCAGGGTGCCCTTGAACTTCGCCTTGTCGGCGCCGACCGTCGCCGGCGCAGACGCTTTTGCGGCCGTCCGCCCCGGGAGGCGGGCCAGCAGCGACGATACGCCGGCCATTAGTTGCTCGACGCTCCCTGCTGGGCCGTGCCCTTTTGGGGCGCGCCCTGCTTCTGCGGCGTGATCGACATGATGACCCGACCGCCGGTGCCGCAGCCGTCGACATTGGCAAGGCCGCTTTTCATCTGAACGGTGAGCTTGCAGCCCTTGAGCACGTTGTCGCCCTGCGAGAGCACGACTTCGCTGCCGGAAAGAACGAGCACCTGGGTCTTCATGTCGAACGTGCCCTTGTCGCCGGTGGCGATCTGGTCGTTCGATTTAATATAGACTTTGTTCTCGACCACGAGGTGGTCGATGTTGGCTGCTCCGGTCATCGCCGATGCGCCGGCCGCCGCGCCCTTGGGAGCGTTTGGGTCCTTGACGTAGTAGACCGTCATCTTGCCGGCCTTGAGCAGCGTCGGCCCCTGATTGACGGTGACGTTGCCGCTGAAGATCGCCGCGCTGTCGGCTTGACGGACCTCGAGCTTGTCGCTTTCGATCTGGATCGGCTGGTCGCCTGACAATTTCAGGCCGGACATCTGGCTGGTGCCGCCGGATTGGGCAAGCGCCGGCGCCGCCCCGAGCAACATGAAGAGAGAGGCCGCCGCTGCAAGCCTTGCCGAACTACTGCGACGCATTCTGCTCTCCGCCCTTTGCCTCTGCCGCCTTCAGACTTGCCGCGTCGATGTTGACGCGCACCCGGTTCTCGAAGACCACGACCTTGCCGTTTTCTTCCACCGACATCGAGTCGGCGGTGATGCGCGATCCGCCTCGGCTGACATCGACCGGATTGTCGGTCTTCATAGAGCCTTTGCCCATGTCTAGGAAGACCGATTTGAACTTGGCTTCCATGCCGTCGCTCGTCGTCACCAGGACATCGCTTGTGAGGTCCATCGTGTTGGCGTCGCGGTCGTAGATGCCATGCGCGGCGTTGACCGCCACCACATTGTCGCTGGCGACGGGCAGCTTGGCGTTGATGCCTTCGAGGTCGATGATACCCTGCTTGCCGACATCCTGGGTCGCCCTGGTCGCCGTCAGCGAATAAGGCAGTTTCTGCTTGGTGAAGCCGTTGAGCTTGGGATTGGCCATCACCAGCTTGCCGTCCGAAAAGGCCGTGCCGTCGGCCTGTACCGAGATCGACACCGGCGCGGCGAGATAAGAATAGACCGGAAAGGCGATCGCAATTGCCGCCGCCAGCAGCGGCACGGCGAATTTCAACACGCGCACGCGGCGCGAATGCCGCTGCGCACGATCGAACGCATCGCCGCGCGTGCCGCTTTCGCCAGCGGCAGCCGATACCGTTTCGGCATCGCTCGTTTCGTCAGATCGCGCCAACATGACTGTTTTCTAATGAGCCCTTGCCCCGCCAAACACCGCCTATAGGTGGTATGCCGGTCCCCGCAAGCAAGCACAAGCGGAGGAAAACTGCAAAAATGTGACGGCTACTACCGTACGACTAGGACGAATCCGGCTGCACTGCCAGCTCTTCATAGCAGATAGGAACGGGCTGCGTTAATTTTTCGTGAGGTCGTCGTGACCGCCGCGTTGCGCCAAGACCTGTTAGGGCCAGGGCGTCAGGAAACGGTAGCCCCGCGCGGATGGTTGCTTTAAAAGCGTCCTTTCCCACCGAATGTGAGGCTGACCATGGCAATGAGAGCCGACGACCTGATCGACCGCCGCCGCTTGCGCCGCAAGCTGACGTTCTGGCGGGTGACCGCGTTTGTGATTGTGGCGGCAGCGCTGATCGCGTTTTCGGCATGGATCTATGGTGACGATTTCACCGGTCAGGCGATCGACCACATCGCGAAGGTCAAGATTGAAGGCACCATCACCGAGGACGAGGAGCTGATCAAAAGACTGGAGACGATCCGCAAATCCGCAACGGTGAAGGGCGTCATCCTGTCGATCGATTCGCCCGGAGGCACCACGGTTGGCGGCGAGTCGATCTATGAGGAAGTGCGCAAGCTCGCCGCCGACAAGCCGGTGGTGGCCGAGGTCGGCACGCTGGCCGCGTCCGCCGGCTATATGATCGCAAGCGCGGCCGACCACATCGTCGCCCGCAAGACCTCGATCGTCGGATCGATCGGCGTGCTGATCCAGTATCCCGACGTGAGCGGCCTGATGGACAAGCTCGGCATCAAGCTCGAGGAAGTGAAGTCCTCGCCGCTCAAGGCTGCGCCCTCGCCCTTCAAGCCGACCAATGACGACGAGCGCGCCATGGTGCGCAAGCTCATCCTCGACAGCTATGACTGGTTCGTCGGCATTGTCGCCGAACGGCGCAAGATGACCCGCGAGCAGGCGCAGGCGCTGGCCGACGGTTCGATCTTCACCGGCCGCCAGGCGCTCGCCAATCACTTGGTTGATGCCGTTGGCGGCGAACCCGAGGCGATCAACTGGCTGGCGACCAAAGGGGTCGACAGCAAGCTGAAGGTCGTCGAATGGAAGGATACGGAGAGGCACGGCCTCCTGTTTTCGAGAAGCATGACCAAAGCCGTCGCCAGCGCGCTCGGCCTGCCGGACGCCGGCGGCGACATCATTCACGAGCTTGGCGCCGACCGCTTGTTCCTTGACGGTCTCGTTTCGGTCTGGCACCCTTGACAACCATTGGGACGAGCCAAATAAAGCAATAAAATCATCCTGATATTTGACCGCAGTGGTTTACGGGGAACGTTCATGATCAAGTCCGAGCTTGTGCAGATCATTGCCGCGCGCAACCCCCATCTTTTCCTCCGCGACGTTGAAAACATCGTCGGCGCGATCTTTGACGAGATCACCGACGCGCTCGCCGAAGGCAACAGGGTCGAGTTGCGCGGTTTCGGTGCCTTTTCGGTGAAAAACCGTCCTGCCCGCACCGGCCGCAACCCCCGCACCGGCGAATCCGTCGAGGTCGAGGAGAAGTGGGTGCCGTTCTTCAAGACCGGCAAGGAGTTGCGCGAAAGGCTGAACGGCGGCAAATAGGCGCTGCGCCGGCAGGTCGGGAAACGACGTTTCGGCGTTTAAGCCACCTCCAGGAGATTTGATGTTCAATCGCGTCATGCTCGTCGTGGTCTTCGTGCCGCTGGCCGTCATCCTGATCGCGCTTGCCGTCGCCAATCGCGGCCTCGTCGCCTTCACGCTCGACCCGTTCCATCCTGGCAATCCGGCGCTGACGCTGAATTTGCCGCTCTTCATCTTGCTGTTCCTGGCTTTGGCCATCGGCATGATCGTCGGCAGCATGGCGACCTGGGTGAAGCAGGGCCGCTACCGCAAGCTCGCGCGCCAGCGCGGGCTGGAGGCCGAGAACCTGCGCCAGGCAGTGAGCCGCGCACCCGCTGCGCCGAAAGGACCGGCGCTGCCCAAGCCGACGAATTAACAGCGCCTTAGGGAGCTTTCCATGCTGACTATTTCGGCCGCCGAGGTCGACCGCGCGCTGACCTTTTCAGGTCTGGTCGAGACACTGCGCACCGCCTTCCGCGAAGGCGCCGTGCAGCCGGTGCGCCATCATCACGCGGTCGAGCGGCCGGACGGCGCCGCCTCGACGCTTTTGTTGATGCCGGCCTGGACCGACTTCGACGCCGCCGGCACCTCGGCCGGCGGCCATATCGGCGTCAAGATCGTCACCGTCTCGCCGGACAACAACGCGATCGGCAAGCCGGCGGTGATGGGCCTCTATCTGCTGCTCGACGGCGTGACCGGCGAACCCCAGGCTCTGATCGACGGCCAGCGGCTGACGCAATGGCGGACCGCCTGCGCCTCGGCGCTCGCCGCATCCTATCTCGCCCGCGAGGACGCCTCGCGGCTCTTGGTGATCGGCGCCGGCGCGCTGTCACCCTTCCTCGCCAAGGCGCATTCGGCGGTGAGGCCCGTTAAGTCGATCCGCATCTGGAACCGCACGCCGGCCAATGCCGAAAAGGTCGCGGCGGCGCTGCACGCCGAAGGCTTTCCAGCAAGCGTGGCAGGAGACCTCGAAACCGAGCTTGGCGAGGCCGACATCGTCTCGTCGGCGACGATCACGACCGCGCCGCTGATCAAGGGCGCGCTGTTGAAGCCGGGCGCCCATGTCGACCTGGTCGGCGGCTTCACGCCGCAGATGCGCGAGAGCGACGACGATGCCATTTCCCGCGCCCGCGTCTATGTCGATACCCGTGCCGGCGCCACCAAGGAGGCCGGCGACATCGTGCAGCCATTGGCTTCCGGTGTCCTGAAGCCGGAAGCGGTCATCGCCGACCTGCACGAACTGGCGCGTGGCGAGAAACAGGGCCGGCAAAGCGATAGCGAGATCACGCTGTTCAAGTCGGTCGGCGCAGCGCTTGAAGATCTCGCCGCCGGCATCGCCGTCTACAAGGCGCTCAGCACAAGGCAGTAGGGAATAGGGCAGTAAGGCAATAACGAAGCTCACACCTTACGCCTACTGCCCTGCTGCCTCGTTCGGCCAATAAACCCGCAGCCGATGACCGTCGGGATCGAGCGCGACGAAGGTGCGGCCGAAGTCGAGATCGACCGGAGCCTGCAGGATTTTCAACCCGCGTCCCGCCCAGTCCGCGTGCGTGGCGTCGACCGCGGCCGCATTCTCCATCGCAAGCACGAGCTCGCCGCCCCCGCCCGCGGCGGCGGCCGCCGGTTCAACCGTGTGACGCGACCACAAGCCGAGCTTGAAGCCGTTGTCGAGGACGAACATGGCGAAGGTGGGCGAGGCCTCTACTGGCTGGCGCCCGAGCAGCGAGGCGTAGAACGCCCCGCTCTTCTCGGGGCTGTCGACATAGAGGATGATGAAATTGGGCGTGGTCATGTCGGTCTCCAAGGTGTTTGAACCTTGGCCAAGCTAGATCATCCCACTGTCAGATTCTGGCAGCAGCGATCAGCCAGCAGGCTCCTGCGCCGTTTTCCGGGCCGATTCATCGTGCGTCGCTCGCCATTCCTTGAGCATCGCCTGGCGGCGGCGCGGATAGCGGATCTCGGTGGCTGCGAGATCGGACATGCGGTCGGCGCGGAAATGCCGGAAATCCTGGCGCATCTCGCACCACGCCACCATCACCCGCACCTTGTCGAAGAAGCCGAGCGCGAACGGCCAGACCATGCGCTCAGAGGCCGCGCCGCCGGCGTCGCGGTAGAGGAAGCCGAGCTTGCGCTCGCTGCGGATCGCCTGCCTGACGATGCCGAGATCGATCGCCTCGCCGCTCGCTGAATTCGGCCCGACCAGCAGCGTCGTGGCGTCGAGATCGTCACGCAGATCGTCCGGCAAGACCGCCGCGATCTTGGACAACGCATCTGCCGCCGCCGCGGCCAGCCGCTTGTCCGGCTGTTTCGCCACCCAGCGCGAGCCGAGCACGATCGCCTCGATCTCCTCGTCGGTGAACATCAGCGGCGGCAGCATGAAGCCGGGCTTCAGCACATAGCCCAGCCCCGCCTCGCCTTCGATCGGCGCGCCCTGCCCCTGCAGCGTCGCGATGTCGCGATAGAGCGTGCGGATCGACACGCCCATTTCCTCCGCAAGCGTGCGGCCGCTGGCCGGCCGGCGGTGGCGGCGCAGAATCTGGATCAGGTCGAGCAGGCGTTCGGAACGGGACATGACCGGAGACTTGCCCGTTTCTTCGGGCGAGGTCCATCGCATCGCGACAGAACAGCGCCGGACCATGCGGTTGCGAAGGTCAAGGGCCTATGCCAAAAGCGGCGTGCCGTTCCGGAGATTGTTCTTGAAGTCCTTTCGCGACCGAAACCGCGACAACCGTCCGCGCCAGCCGGCGAATCCCCCCAGCCAGTCGCGGCTGCGGGAGGCGGCTTCGGCGGAGAGGTCGGAGCCGCATCATCGTCAGGAAGCAAAACCAGCGCAGCGCCCTCTTGCACGCCGCGAAGGCCCGTTGCCCGCCGAGCGCCTGCCGCTGATCCTCGAGGTCGCGCCGAATGCCGACTATGCTCTGCTGGACAGCGGCGCCGGCGAAAAACTGGAGCAGTACGGGCCCTACCGCATCGTGCGCCCCGAAGGCCAGGCTATCTGGCAGCGGGCGCTTCCCGCCAAGGAATGGCAGCGCGCCGACGCCATCTTCACCGGCGACACCGACGAGGAAGGCATCGGCCGCTGGCGTTTTCCAAAAACGCCGCTCGGCGAGACCTGGCCGATGAAGCATGACGGCATCGACTATCTCGGCCGCTTCACCTCATTCCGCCATGTCGGCGTCTTTCCCGAACAAGCATCGCATTGGGACCACATGGCCGGCCTGATCGCCGCGGCAAAGCGACCGATCAAGGTGCTGAACCTCTTCGGTTACACAGGCCTTGCCTCGCTGGTGGCGGCGCGCGCCGGCGCAGAGGTCACTCATGTCGACGCCTCGAAGAAGGCGATCGGATGGGCGCGCGAGAACCAGGAGAGAGCCGGCCTCTCCGACAAGCCGATCCGCTGGATCGTCGAGGACGCGGTTAAGTTCGCCGAGCGTGAGGAGCGCCGTGGCAGCCACTATGACATCGTGCTCTTCGACCCGCCCGCCTATGGCCGCGGTCCCAAGGGGGAAGTCTGGCAATTGTTCGAGGATCTGCCGGGGCTCACCGATCTCTGCCGCTCGATCCTGACGCCGAAGCCGATCGCCGTGGTGCTGACCGCCTATTCGATCCGCGCCTCCTTCTTCGCCATCCATGCCTTGATGCGGGACGCCTTCGCCGGCATGGGCGGCACGGTCGAATCCGGCGAGCTGATCATCCGCGAGAAATCCGCCGGCCGCGCGCTGTCGACCTCGCTGTTCTCGCGCTGGGTGGCTTGAATGGTCCCGCATGATGGCGCCCGGCCCGTCGGGCAGGTCAAGGAAGTCACCAGCCTCGCCAATCCGCTGGTCAAGGACATCAAGGCGCTGGCGCTGAAGAAGTTCCGCGACCAGCAGAACGCCTTCATGGCGGAAGGCCTGAAGCTGGTCATCGACGCACTCGACCTCGGCTGGTCGATCAGGACGCTCGTCTTCGCCAAGGCCGGGCGCGGCAACGCGGCGATAGAAAAGGTCGCGGCGCGCACTGTCGCCGCCGGCGGCACCGTGCTCGAAGTCTCGGAAAAGGTGCTGGCGGCAATCACCCGCCGGGAAAACCCGCAAATGGTCGTCGGCGTCTTCGTCCAGCAGACGCTGCCGCTGAAGGATATCCGTGCCACGGACGGCGACGTCTGGGTCGCGCTCGACCGGGTTCGCGATCCCGGCAATCTCGGCACCGTCATCCGCACCGTCGACGCCGTCGGCGCCAAGGGCGTCATCCTGGTCGGCGACACCACCGATCCGTTTTCGCTGGAAACGGTGCGCGCCAGCATGGGCTCGATCTTTGCCGTGCCGGTCGCGAAGGCAACGGAGCAGGCTTTTCTGGCCTGGCGGCGCGACTTTCCGGGCCTCGTCGCCGGAACGCATCTGAAGGGCGCAGTCGACTACCGGTCGGTCGACTTTTCGAGAGGCCCGGTGCTGCTGTTAATGGGCAACGAGCAGCAGGGCCTGCCCGACAGCCTTGCGGATAGTTGCGACCGGCTGCTCAGGATCCCGCAGGCCGGACGCGCCGATTCTCTCAATCTGGCGGTTGCTACCGGCGTCATGCTGTTCGAAATCCGGCGTGGCGCGTTGAAGCTCGACCCTGCTGCCGACACGCGATGAGGGCTGCGAAATCGTGAAATCCTGGTCACCTTACGCCCTGCTGGTCGTGCTCGCTATCGCACTCGACCAGTGGATAAAACAGCTGGTGGAAAACGGCCTCGCCTTCCAGGAAAAGGTGGATCTGCTTCCTTTCCTGGCGCTGTTTCGCACCTACAACACCGGCATCGCCTTCTCGATGTTTTCCTCCTTCGGCGACACCGGCCTGGTGGTCATCGCCGCGCTCGTCGTCGCCTTCGTGCTCTATTTGGCGGTGCGCACGCCCCCCGGTCACGTCCTTGCCCGGATCGGCTTCGCCCTGATCGTCGGCGGCGCGCTCGGCAATCTGATCGACCGCGCGGTCTACGGTCACGTGATCGACTATATTCTTTTCCACACGCCGGTCTGGTCCTTTGCTGTGTTCAACTTTGCCGACGCCTTCATTTCGGTCGGCGCCGCGCTGGTCGTCTTCGACGAGCTGATCGGCTGGCGGCGGGAAACCAGGTCCCAGGATCCAGGCAATTGACCTGGCGCGGCCACCGCCGCAAATTTGTTTCAAACAAAACGAGGAGACCAAAGTGTCCGATACCTTTAAAGCCATCCTCGTTTCGCGCGACGCCGAAAAGAAGCAGTCGGTCGAGATCGTCGACCTCACCGAAGCTGACCTGATGGAAGGCGATGTCACCGTCGCCGTCGAGGCGACGACGGTGAATTACAAGGATGGGCTGGCCATCACCGGCAAGGCCCCGGTCGTGCGCCGCTGGCCGCTGGTGCCCGGCATCGATTTCGCCGGCACTGTCATCGAATCTTCGCACCCCGACTGGCGCAAGGGCGACAAGGTCATCCTCAATGGCTGGGGCGTCGGCGAGACGCATTACGGCGCCTTTGCCGCCCGCGCCCGCGTCAAGGGCGACTGGCTGGTGCCGCTGCCCGACGGCATGAGCCCGCATGATGCGATGGCAGTCGGCACCGCCGGCTATACGGCAATGCTCGCCGTGATGGCGCTGGAGCGGCATGGCATCGTGCCGGATCGCGGACCGGTGGTGGTGACGGGGGCCGCCGGCGGCGTCGGCTCGGTCGCCATCTCGATCCTCTCCACCCTCGGCTACCATGTGATCGCCTCGACCGGGCGCAATGCCGAAAGCCCCTATCTGATCGACCTCGGCGCGGCCGAGGTGATCTCACGCGACGAGCTCAGCCAGCCGGCCAAGCCGCTGGCCAAGGAATGCTGGGCCGGCGGCGTCGACTCGGTCGGCACCCATACGCTGGCCAACGTGCTGGCGATGACGTCCTATGGCGGCGCGATCGCCGCGTGCGGCCTGGCCGGCGGCATGGACCTTCCGACGAGCGTCGCCCCCTTCATCCTGCGCGGCGTCTCGCTGCTCGGCATCGATTCCGTCATGGCGCCGAAAGCGGTCCGCCTCGAGGCGTGGCGCCGCATTGGCGCCGACCTCGACCTCAAGAAACTGTCGACCCTGTCGCGCTCGATCGCCTTCGACGGCATCATCGGCGCCGCGCGCGACATCGTCGAGGGCAGGATCAGAGGCCGCGTGGTAGTCGATCTGTAGGGCAATCCCAGGAATAGCGTTCGGCGATTTCCCGCCCGAAGTCGCCCAAAACCAGGCAAAAACTGCCGGATATCGGAATGGACGACTAAAATTCGAACGATCCGCCGCAATCTTCCATAATCTCTGTCTGGCAAGGTTTTCCGCATGCTCGCGGACTCCGACTTCAGACAGGACAGCAAAGCCGCAGGCGACGACGGACCGGGTCCTGACGCGCCGAAGCGGCAGGTGCTGGTCGCGCCGCCGCTGGTCCCCGCATTGCAAGCGGACAGTCATGAAGGCCTGCCGTTCCTGACGATCGTCGCCATAGTCGTCCTGGCCGGGCTGGCGCATCTCACGGGAGCGCCGATCTTCATCACCATAGGCCTTCTGGCGACGGGTCTGGGCGGCCTGGTGATGCATCTGCGCAACCAGCGCGCCGAGCGGCGCACCGCCGCACTTCTCGACGAGACGGCCGCCCGTAGCCGCGCCGAGATCGAGACCCTCGCCGATCGCATGTGGGAGATGCAGGAGAGCGAAGAGCGTTTTCGCGGTCTGATCGATGCGCTCGGCGACCTCGTTGTCCATCGCGACCGCGACGGCCACATCGTCTACGCCAACAAGGTGTTCGCCTCGCTCGTCGAGATCGATCAGCGCGACCTCGCAGGCAAGACGCTTTCCGAGCTCGGCATCGACGTCGGCGTCGTGCCCGAGGCCGCCTTTTCGGATCATGAATGCCTGAGCTCCACCGATGTCGCCATCCGCACGCCGAACGGGCCGCGCTGGTTCTCCTGGATCGAGCTCTCGGTGCGGGACAGGGACACCGGTGCTGTTTCGCACCGGGCGATCGCCCGTGACATCACCGCCCGCAAGCGCGCCGAATCGTCGCTGATCACCGCCCGCGAGCGGGCCGAATACGCCAGCCAGGCCAAGTCGCGCTTCCTTGCCACCGTCAGCCACGAGATCCGCACGCCGATGAATGGCATCATGGGCATGGCGAAGCTGCTTGCCGACACCGACCTGTCGCCCGAGCAGCGTACCTATGTCGGCGCCGTCTCGACTTCCGCAAGCTCGTTGCTGGCGCTGATCGAGGATCTGCTCGACTACTCCAAGATCGAGGCCGGCCGCTTCGATCCCGAGCCGCAGCCGACATCCCTGCGTGAGATCGCCGACAACATCATCGAACTGCTGGCCGCGAAGGCCTTCTCCAAGACCATCGGCCTCGGCTGTCACGTCGAACCCGACGTGCCGCAGATGATCACCGCCGACCCCGGTCGCGTGCGCCAGGTGCTGCTCAACCTCATCGGCAATGCCGTCAAGTTCACCGACACAGGCGGCGTGCTGCTTACCGTCGCGCGCGCCAGCACCGAGAGCACCGACCGCATCCGCTTCACCATCGCCGACACCGGTCCGGGGCTGCGCGAAGAGGATATGGAGCGCATCTTCGAGGAATTCGAGCAATCCGACGGTACTTCGACCAGGGTGCACGGCGGCGCCGGTCTCGGCCTAGCCATCTCCAAGCGCCTGGTGATCGCCATGGGCGGCACGATCTCGGTTTCGAGCCGGCTAGGCGAGGGATCCGAATTCGTCTTCGACATTCCGGCGACCGCGGCAACCCAACCGCCACAATATCGCCGGGACATCCTCTCGGGCCGACGCGCGGTGATTGTGTCCAAGAATGCCGTCGAGGCCGATGCCATCGCTCGCACCATCCGCGCGCATGGCGGTGCCGTCGAGATCGCGGCCACGCCGGACCAGGCCATTGCCTTCGCCGCCGGCTGCAACGTGCTTCTGGTCGACGCCGCGCTCGAGAACAGCGACGGCCGCCTGCTCAAGCGGCTGCGTCAGAGCGGTTTTGTCGACTGCCAGGCCATCACCCTGATCGCACCCGCCGATCGCGGCATGCTTGGCGAATTCCGCGCCAACGGCTACGCGACGTTTCTCGCCCGGCCGGTGCGCGGCGAAACGCTGCTGCGCGTGCTGTTGACCAGCCATGTGCCGGCACCCGCCGAGCCGCGGTCGGAACCGCGCGGCACCGCGTCCGTCCGTCGCCGCGACAAGGGCCTGTCCGTGCTGATCGCGGAGGACAATGACATCAACGCGATGCTTGCCCGCGCCACGCTGCTCAAGGCTGGACATCGCGTCAAGATCGTCAGCAACGGCAAGGCCGCGGTCGAAGCCGTCACCGACGCCGGCCTCAAGCATCGTTTCGATGTCGTGCTGATGGATCTCCACATGCCGGTGATGGACGGGCTGGACGCGATCGCCGCCATCCGCCGCCATGAGGAAGCGCTTGCCGTCCCGCCGATCCCGATCATGGTGCTTTCGGCCGACAGCCAGGAAAAGACGCGCCACACGGTTTTGGCCCACGGCGCCAGCGGCTTCGTCACCAAGCCTCTCGACCCCGATGCGCTCGTCCAGGCCGTCGAGAGCCAGGCAGCGGCGTAACGAATATTTTAGACTTTCCCGAACGCCTTGGATTGCTTGGCTTTCGCAGCCATAAGATAGCCGGTTGAGGGTATTGCCCAGCCGACGAAGTATTGCCGGGATCGCCGTATCACGGTACTGTCACAATCCTGTTGCACCTACACCGTATCCCCGTGCCAAGAGGGATGGCTCGAAGGAGAATCACTCGTGCATACAGTCATGCCTGAATGCGATACTCGGCCGAACGCCAGCGCCCTTCTCGGCGCGCGTGCCGCCGACGCTTTCGCAAGCGGCGCACCGCTGGGCCGCATCGGCAACCTGGAAGTGCGGCTCGCCCGCAACGGGGCCGAGATCGCCGCCGCCCAGGAAGTGCGTTATCGGGTATTCTATGACGAGCTCGGCGCGAGGAAGGATTTGTTCCAGGCGCAGGATCGGCGCGATGCCGACCGCTTCGACCCGCTCTGCGATCATCTCCTGGTTTTCGACACCTCGCTTCCCGGCCCAGAGCACCGCCGTATCGTCGGCACGTATCGCCTGCTGCGGCAGGAGATCGCCACCGCGGCGGGCGGCTTCTACTCCGAGGGCGAGTTCGAGCTGACCAAGCTGGTGGCGCGCCATCCGGGCCAACGCTTCCTGGAGCTCGGGCGCTCCTGCGTGTTGCCGGAATATCGCTCCAAGCGCACCATCGAGGCGCTCTGGCAAGGCATCTGGGCCTATATCAACCACTATGGCATCGGCGTGATGACCGGCTGCGCCTCCTTCCACGGCACCGTGCCGGCGGCGCATGCGGAGGCGCTTACCTACCTCGCCCATCACTGCCGCACCGACCAGGCCTGGGATGTCCGGGCGGTGGCCGGCCGCTACTGCTCGATGGACTTGATGCCGATCGAGGCGGTCAATGCCAAGGCCGCGATCGCCGCCATGCCGCCGCTCGTCAAAGGCTATCTGCGTGTCGGCGCCCGTATCGGCGACGGCTGCGTCATCGACCACGAATTCTCCACCGTCGACATTTTCGTCGTCATGCCGGTCAAGGAGATCGGCGCCCGCTACGTCAACTACTATGGCGGCGAAGGCCAGCGTTTCGCGGCGTGAGTCTAGCGAATAGCGAATAGCGAATAGCGAATAGCGAATAGCGAATAGCGAATAGCGAAGGTAGTAACGATAGTGGGCTGATTACAACCAGCCCTATTCGCTACTCCCTATTCGCTATTCGCTGTTTGCTATTACGGAATATCCTCCGGCCTTCGCCCCGGCCGGCTCTTATAGGCCGGGAACGACCAGCCGAATTTGAGCGCCCCGCCCCGCACCAGGAACGCCGCCGCAAAGCCGAGCAGGCTGGATGGCAGGGCCGACATGCCAACGAGATCGCCAAACGTGAAGAGCGCTGCACCCGCAAGCGCGGCCGTGACATAGATTTCGGGCCTGAGCAGCACGGAAGGCTCGCCTGCGATCAGGTCGCGCAATATGCCGCCGAAGGTCGCGGTGAGCACCCCGGTGATGACCGACACGACCGGCGAGCCGGTGATCGCCAGGCCCTTTGCAGCCCCCATCACCGCAAAGGCGGCAAGCCCGAACGCATCGAGCCAGAGCAGCAGCTTGTAGCGGGATTCCACGCGATGGGCGCTGAAGAAGACAAGCACTGCCATCACGGCGCAGATCAGCACATAGCCGCTGTTGGCGACCCAGAACACCGGCAGGTTGAGAATGACGTCGCGCAGCGTTCCGCCACCGATGCCGGTGATGCTGGCCAGAAACAGGAAGCCGATGATATCGAGCTCTTTGCGTGATGCGGCAAGCGCGCCGGTCGCCGCGAAGACGGCGACGCCGGCATAGTCGAGCAGCTCGATGGGATTCATTGGCGAGCGAATAGTGATTGGCGAATAGTCAGTGCACAGTGAATATCACGAAGCGGTGCGGTTGGTACCGTCTTCCCTATTCGCTATTCCCTATTCGCTATCGGCTCCCTTCACGCATCCTTCTCGGCCTGCTCGTTCACCGGACCCGGCTCGACCGGCGCTTCGGCGGCGGCCGCCTTTGGGCCGCCCTTGGAGACGCCGACCATCGCCGGCCTCAACACGCGCTCGCCGATCGAATAGCCGGGTTGCACGACCTGGACCACGGTCCCCGCCGGAACGTCGGGGTTGGGCACCTCGAACATCGCCTGATGGAAGTTCGGGTCGAACTTCTCGCCTTCGGGCGCAAGCTTCTTCACCCCATGCCGCTCCAGCGCCGCCAGCATGGCGCGCTCGGTGAGGTCGACGCCCTCGATCAGCGCCTTGAAGCCGGCATCGCCGGAGGCCTTGGCCTCGGTCGGAATGGCGTCCAGCGCGCGGCGCAAATTGTCCGACACCGACAGCATGTCGCGCGCGAAATTGGCCACAGCGTAGGTGCGCGCGTCATGTACATCACGCGCGGTACGGCGCCGCAGATTTTCCATCTCGGCAGCTACGCGGAGCGCCCGGTCCTTCAGTTCCTCGTTCTCCTTCAGCAACCGCACAAGCGCCTCATAGTCGCCGTCGACGCCGCCTTCCGCGCGTTCGCCGGAAGCCCGGGCCTCAGAAGCCTGGTTGGCTTCGATTTCCTCGGGCACGCGTTCGTCTTTTGCCTGGTCGCTCATCGCCATTTCCCGTCATTCGAATTGGTTTGGATTTGCGCCCGATATCGAGGTTTAGAGCCCAAAAATCAAGGGGCAAGCACCGATGACGGCCCTTCCGCGATCGTTCCAAATTAATTCAAATTTTACCGTACCGGACGGCTTTGCTTGCCACTAAGGGCCTATGCGGGAACCATTGCCGGGCTGCGAGAGTTTCGAAGCCGACACAGGATTTTGGGACCATGAAGGGCAACATCGGCGAAAGGCGCGCCAAGCTCGCCGAGGATATCAGGCGACAGGTTGGCACCGAAACCACCAAGCGCCTTCTGCGCACGCTGCCGGCATTTCGCCTGGAAAAAGAAGTCCCAAAGCAGTTCACGGATCTGCTCGACCGCCTGGACGGCGCCGAAGCGGACAAGGTGGACGGCCAGCGGCAGCACTAGCCGCAGACCGCCCTTTCCCTAGTTCCACAGCGTAAGGCGCTGAGGAGCTATGCGGCCCTGCGCTCGTCGCGCATCAGCGCCTCGCCATGGCGAATCTCGGTGCCAAGCACCTTGAGGCACTCCCGCATGAACGCCGCAAGGCCGGGCCATCCCTTTGCCGAAACCAGATTGCCGTCGATATGCGCGCCGGTCGGCGACACGTCGATATAGGTGCCCCCGGCGAGCGTCACCTCGGGCTCGCAATACTGCAGCGCCGCCACCTCCCTGCCGCGCACCACGCCGTCGACCGCGATCAGGATTTGCACGCCGTGGCAGATGGTGAAGATCGGCTTGCCGGTCTCGTGGAAATGCCTGACCAGCGCCTGCACGCGCTTGTCGATGCGAATATATTCCGGCCCGCGTCCGCCCGCAGCGTAGACCGCGTCGTAATCGGCGGGATTCACCTCGGCGAATGTCTTGTTGAGGATATAGTCGTGGCCGAGCTTTTCCGTATAGGTCTGATGGCCCTCGAAGTCGTGCAGCGAGGTCTTGAGCACATCGCCGGCCTTCTTGTCCGGGCAGACGACATGGACGGTGTGGCCGACCGCGTGCATCGCCTGCTCAAAAACGAAAATTTCGTACTCTTCGCTGAACTCGCCAACGAGCATCAGTATCTTCTTGCCTGCCATGCCGTTTCCTCCCTTTCCGCTGTTTATTTCGGGGCGCGAAATAATCATTGTATCCTAAGGGCAAGGCGGGAAAAGGGGAAGTGAAATTCGCAGAAGTGGTCTGACCAGATCGTTTGCGACGAGGCGCGCAGGACCAAAACCGACTCCTCCAAGACGTCAAAAACAAGCCGCTTGGTCAGACCAAAGCTGCAGGCTCGCTTGTTCTTTATCGGACGGGTGCCTTCGCCGGTCGGGACGGGGATGGCGTCAGCCCGGGCGTTTGCGCCGCCAGGAATATTTCGGGCCCTTGGCTTCCGGCTCTACCGCCGGCTGGTAATAGACCGGCAGGCCTCCTGTGCGCCCTTCCTCCAGCCGCTTCAACAGCACCGGATTGGAGACCTCGAACTCGTCGAAGCCGAGCCGCAGCATATGCGGCATTTGATCGACCAGGACCTGGCCCGTGGCGCGCACCGCGCCTTTGAAGTTATGCCGGGTGCGCAGCAATTCGCCCTTGGAGAAGGAGCGGCCGTCGTTGAAGGCCGGGAAGGCAAGCGCCACCAGCGACAGCTGGTCGAGCAGGCCGACGATCTTGTCGAGCTCGTCGCCGGGGAGCAGGAGCACGCCGAGACGCTCCTTGGCCGACCTGCGGATATCGTCATCGAGCCCGAGAAAGGCCTGCAACGGGAGGATGAAGCGGCCATTGCCGGCAAGCGCTTCGGCGCTCTCGGCATGGGTCCATTCGTCCTCGCGGAAACCGTTCGGGGTCCAGAGGCGGGTTTCCGATTTGGTCGGCTCAGTCATCAAAATTCCTAATGCCCTAAGATCCTAATGCCCTAAGAATGAAAGGATATGTCGCTGTTCAGGTCGGCCCGGAGTCGAAAATGGTGGCTTTCGAGAACGGGAGCGGAGCGTACTTCAACTACGCGAGCTCCGAAAGCGCAGGAACCCGCCATTTGCAGGCCGGCCTCACCTGAGTAGCGGCTGTCCTTAAAGTGATGCGTCGGTCAGCGACTTCTCCAGCCCCGACAGATGGATGCCGCACTCGGTCTTGGCGTGCCCCGCCCAGCGGCCGCTGCGCGCATCCTCGCCTGGCTGTACCGGCTGCGTGCAGGGGAAGCAGCCGATCGACAGATAGCCATAGGCGACCAGCGGGTTTTCACGCAGCGCATGCGCGCGCATGTAGTCGGCCTGGTCGGATGTCGTCCAATGCGCGAGCGGATTGATGCGGATGCGCGAGCCGACGGCCTCGAAGACCGGGAGTGCCGCGCGCGTCGAAGCCTGGAAGCGCTTGCGACCGGTGAACCAGGCGCGGAACGGCTCGACGCCACGCGCCAGCGGCTCGACCTTGCGCAGGTTGCAGCACGCGTCGGTAGCGGTCTCATGCAGCCGGCCGGTCGGATCGACGCGTTCGAGCGCCGCTTCGTTCGGCTTGATCACTCTGACATCGGTCAGGCCGAAATCGGCGACCAGCGCGTCGCGGTAGCCCAGCGTCTCCTCGAAATGCTTGCCGGTGTCGAGAAAGATCACCGGCAGCGAGCGGTCGATCTCGGCAATCATGTGCAGGAGGACTGCCGAATCGGCGCCGAAGGACGACACGGCGGCAACCTCGCCGCGGAAGAATTCACGCGCCGAGCGCTCGATGATCTCGATCGGCTTCAGATGGCCGAGCAGCGCGTCGAGCCCCGCCGCTTCCGCGGCGACGCCGGCCTCGACGCCGCCGATCCGGTCAAGCGGCCTTGGTTTCGCCAGCATAGAGCGCCTCCTTGAACGGCGCGGGACCGACACGGCGGTAGGCGTCGATAAAACGTTCACTGGGACTGAGCCGAAGGCCGAGATAGGTGTCGACGATCTGCTCGATGGCATCGGTGATTTCTTCCGAAGAGAAACCGCGGCCGATGATCTCGCCGACCGACGTGTTCTCGTCGGCCGAGCCGCCAAGCGTGACCTGGTAGAGCTCGGAGCCCTTCTTCTCCACGCCGAGAATGCCGATATGGCCGACATGGTGGTGGCCGCAGGCGTTGATGCAGCCGGAAATCTTCAGCTTCAGCTCACCGATCTCGCGTTGCCGCTCCAGCGAGGCGAAGCGGCGCGAGATTTCCTGCGCGACCGGAATCGAACGCGCCGTGGCAAGCGCGCAATAATCGAGGCCGGGGCAAGAGATGATATCGCTGATCAGGTTGGAATTGGCGGTCGCCAAGTCGATCTCGACCAGGGCGTCATGGACGGCCTTGAGGTCGGCACGCGCCACATGCGGCAGGATCAGGTTCTGCTCGTGGCTGACGCGCAGCTCGTCGAAGGCGTATTTCTCGGCGATGTCGGCAACCGCCTCCATCTGGCTGTCGGAGGCGTCGCCGGGCACCTCGCCGATGCCCTTGAGCGAGATCGTCACCGCCGCATAGTCGGGATGGCGATGCGTTATCACATTCTGGTCGAGCCACTCCGAAAAACTCTTGGAATCGAGCCGCGCCTGCTTTACCTGCGCGTCGCCTTCCGGCCGGTCGGGCAATGCCGGCGGCGCGAAATAGGCATTGATCGCCTGGATGTCGGCGTCCGGCAGCTTCAGCTCCGCGTCCTTCAACTCCTGCCATTCGGCCTCGATCTGGCGGGTGATCTCCTCGACCCCGGTCTCGTGGACGAGGATCTTGATACGCGCCTTGTACTTGTTATCGCGGCGGCCATAGAGGTTGTAAACGCGCAGGATCGCCGTGCAGTAGGACAACAGCTCGGCTTCCGGCAGGAAGTCGCGGATCTTCTTGGCGACCATCGGCGTGCGGCCCTGGCCGCCACCGACATAGACGGCAAAGCCCAGCTCGCCGGCCGCGTTCTTCTTCAGATGCAGCCCGATGTCGTGCGTCTGGATAGCGGCGCGATCACGCTCGGCGCCGGTCACCGCGATCTTGAACTTGCGCGGCAGGTACGAGAACTCCGGATGCACCGACGACCACTGGCGCAGGATCTCCGCATAGGGACGCGGATCGGCAACCTCGTCGGCGGCCGCGCCGGCGAAATGATCCGCGGTGACGTTGCGGATGCAGTTGCCGCTGGTCTGGATGGCATGCATTTCGACACTCGCCAGATCAGCAAGGATCGCCGGGATGTCGGACAGCGCCGGCCAGTTGAACTGGATGTTCTGGCGCGTGGTGAAGTGGCCGTAGCCCTTGTCGTATTTGCGGGCGATGTGGCCGAGCATGCGCAATTGCCTGCTGTTCAGCGTGCCGTAGGGCACGGCGATACGCAGCATATAGGCGTGCAGCTGCAAATAGACGCCATTCATCAGCCGGAGCGGCCGGAACTGGTCCTCGGTGATCTCGCCGGCAAGCCGGCGCTGCACCTGGTCGCTGAACTCTGCGACGCGGGCCTTTACGAAATCGTGGTCGAACTCGTCGTAACGGTACATGCTTCGTCTTTCAGGGCGCGTCCGCCCGCTTTCTTGTGTTCTATGCCGCCCGTGCCGGAGCCGGGCTCGCCTGCTTGCCGATGTCGGTGCGGATGGTGGGGCCCGCGGCGCGGATCTTCTCGCGCAGCCGCACCGGCTCGACCACGCCGTTGATCACGGTCACATCGATCAGGTTGACGTCGACGACTTCGTTGTTGGCAGCGGCCGCGGCGCCGATGGCCTCGAGCCGATCCTCCGCCGCCTTGTCATGGGCGATGTCGGCACGACTGACGGTCTCCGCCCAGCCGCCATCGACGTACCAGACGGCGATACCGTCCGAGAGCCTGTTCGCGGTCAAAACCTTCATTGCTCAACTCCTTCGGCCGCTACGCCGGCCGTATCTTCACGCGTGTGCGCCGCAAGCGGCTCGGATTGTTCGAAATTGGCGCCGGCGACCGCGTCGCCGATGATGGTCATGACCGGACCGGTAAGATCGGCGCGCGCTTCCAGCGACGGCAGGTCGGCGAGCGTGCCGTGGAAGCGGCGGCGATTGCCAAGGCTGGCATTCTCCACCACGGCGACGGCAGTATCGGGCGACAGCCCGGCTTCGATCAGCCGACCGGCGACTTCGGCTGCGACCGAGCGGCCCATATAGACGGCGACGGTGGCGCCCGAAATGGCAAGCTTTGCCCAATCGGGCAGTGAGTTGCCCTTGAGGTCATGCCCGGTGGTGAACACCATCGAGGACGTCACGCCGCGCAGCGTCAGCGGCAATTCGAAATCGGCGGCCGCCGCGAAGGCGGCGGTCACGCCCGGAACCACCTCATAGGCGATGCCGGCCTCGCGAAGTGCTGCCATTTCCTCGCCCGCCCGCCCGAACACAAGCGGATCGCCTGATTTCAGCCGCACCACGCGCTTGCCGGCGCGGCCAAGCTCGACGAGCAGAGCGTTGATTTCTTCCTGGCTCTTGGAATGGCAGCCCTTGCGCTTGCCGACAGGCAAGCGCTCGGCATCCCGGCGCCCCATGGCGACGATCGCTTCCGGCACCAGCGCGTCGTAGACGATCGCGTCGGCCTCCATCAGCAGGCGGTGGGCGCGCAGCGTCAAAAGATCCTCTGCGCCCGGGCCGGCGCCGACCAGAGCGATGTGACCTGCGGTCGGCGCGTCCGAAGTCAGAAGTTCGAGCGCAGCACTATGCGCCCTGGCGAACTCTCCGGCTTCAACCGCCTTGGCCGGGAGGCCGGCGAAGAAATCGCTCCAGAACCGGCGGCGGCGATTGCCTTTCGGCAGCCGCTCGGCAGCAGTGCGAAACGACGACGCCAAGGCCGCCAGCCGGCCAAGCGACGGCGACAGCATGCGATCGATGCGCACCCGCAGCAGCTGCGCCAGCACAGGGCCGGCGCCCTCGGTGCCGATGGCGATGGCGACCGGCGCGCGGTTGACCAGCGCCGGTGTGAAGAAATCGCAGAGCTCAGGCCGGTCGACGGCGTTGACCGGAATGCCCAGCCGGCGGGCGTCTTCGACGACGCGACGGTCGAGCGCCTCGTCGCCGCTGGCGGCAAACACCATGGCCGCGTCCTCGAGGTGCGCGGCATCGTAGGCGACATCGACGTGGACAGCGCCGGTGGTTGCAATGAAATTCAGAAGCTCGGGATCGGCATTGTCCGCAGTGATGCGCAGCGTCGCGTTTGACTGAGCAAGCAGCCTGGCCTTGGCCAGTGCCTCCTCGCCGTTGCCGACGATGGCCACGGCTTCGCCGTCGACCCGCAGGAAGACGGGGAAGGCGTTGAGCTTGGCATTGGCTGGCGACATGGCGATAAACAGTGCGAGAACAGTCTGGCAGTTTTATGCGGGCCTGGGAAAAACCAGAAGGCAAGCACTCGCGCATCCCTTGATGGCAGGCAATCGCTTTTTCGCAGCCGCGAAAGGCAGGAGAAAAAAATTCTACGCCGGACCTCGAGGTGGTCGGGCACCTCTGCGAGAGCTATTGATCCGGCATAGTTTTTAGCGCCGTGCAGCCGACACGGCAAAACGGTTTTTTCTAAATTCTACCAACCTAGTAGATTAAGACGCGGTCTTGCTGGTGGGTGAGGTCGCTGCCGCCTGCAGCACATCCTCCAGTCGTTGGTTCATCCGGAACTATCATGCTCGGCGGCACGTTTCGCTAACGATCCATCCCGTCGGTCGAGTCGCTCTCGCGGGCTCCATTTGTGCTCAAGGCAAGGAGGAAAATCATGAACATCAAGCTTAAACGCGGTCTCTGGGTGGTCGTGGCCGACGGCGAAAAGGCGCTTTTCCTCCGCAATGAAGGCGACAGCAAGTTTCCGAACCTCGAGGTCGTTCAGGAGATGGAGCAGGAAAATCCCGCCACCAGGGAGCAAGGCACCGATAAACCGGGCCGATATGCCGAAGGACCACGCAGTGCGATCGAAGAGACCGACTGGCATCGCCTCGGCAAGGAACGTTTCGCAAGCGATATTGCCGACCGGCTCTACAAGCTTGCGCATCGGGGTGAGTTCGACCAGCTCGTGCTGATCGCGCCGCCGCAGGTGCTCGGCGAGATGCGTCAGAAGCTGCACAAGGAAGTCAGCGAAAAAGTCCAGGCCGAAATCCCCAAGACGCTGACCAATCATACCGTCTTCGACATCGAGAATCTGCTCAAAGCGGCCTGAGCGGCACGCAGGAACGCACAGTGCAGGGGATTGATGCCGTGGCCCCTGATGGCGGCTCGCTGATTTTCTCATCCGGCGTCCGATCGCGGCGCCGAATTCCGTCTAGCGGTGGTTGCGTCACCGCCCCTCCCCCGATCATATTGGGAAGGGGCGGCGGCCCTCGGGCGGCGCTTATCGACATCGTGAATTCTCGGAAGGCGCTCCATAGACAATGCCGCATGACACGCCCCTGATCGCCACCATCGTCGCCGGTTTGGGGCTTGCCTTCGTTTTCGGAGCATTGGCCAACCGATTCCGCATCCCGCCGCTGGTCGGCTATCTCGTGGCCGGCGTGCTGGTCGGGCCGAACACGCCGGGCTTCGTCGCCGACGCCAGCCTTGCCAACGAGCTCGCCGAGATCGGCGTCATCCTGCTGATGTTCGGCGTCGGCCTGCATTTCTCGCTGAAGGATCTTTTGTCGGTCCGCGCAATCGCCGTGCCCGGCGCCGTCGTGCAGATCGGCTTTGCCACGCTGCTCGGCGTCGGCCTCGCCTGGCTGCTTGGCTGGTCGCTCGGCGCCGGCCTTGTCTTCGGCCTCGCGCTCTCCGTCGCCTCGACCGTCGTCCTGCTGCGCGCCATGCAGGAGCGGCGGCTGATCGAGACCGAGCGCGGCCGCATCGCCGTCGGCTGGCTGATCGTCGAGGATTTGGCCATGGTGCTGGCGCTGGTGCTTTTGCCGGCGCTCGCCGGCGTGCTTGGCGGCCAGCCACAGGCCGACGACCATGCGAGCCTGCTTTCGCTGCCCGCCAACCACGGCATATGGGGGGTGGTCGGCATAACGCTGGCCAAGGTCGTCGCCTTCGTCGTCGTCATGCTGGTCGTAGGCCGCAGGGTCATCCCCTGGATCCTGCACTATGTCGCCTATACCGGCTCACGCGAGCTGTTCCGGCTCTCGGTGCTTGCCATCGCGCTCGGCGTCGCCTTCGGCGCGGCGAAGCTGTTCGGCGTCTCGCTGGCGCTCGGCGCCTTCTTCGCCGGCATGGTCATGAGCGAGTCCGAGCTCAGCCACCGGGCGGCGGAAGAATCGCTGCCGCTGCGCGACGCTTTTTCCGTGCTGTTCTTCGTTTCCGTCGGCATGCTGTTCGATCCGTTCAGCCTGGTCAGCAACGGCCTGCCGATCCTGGCGACCTTAGCCATCATCCTCATCGGCAAATCGCTCGCCGCTTTCGTCATCGTGATCGCCTTCCGCTATCCGGTCGCGACCGCGCTGATGATCTCGGCCAGCCTTGCCCAGATCGGCGAATTCTCCTTCATCCTGGCCGAGCTCGGCGTCGGGTTGAAGCTTCTGCCCGAACAGGGCCGCGACCTCATTCTGGCCGGCGCCATCCTGTCGATCCTGCTCAACCCGCTGATGTTCCTGATCGTCGACAGGATGAAGCCGTGGCTGGAAAAGCGCGCCGGCAAAACGGCAGAGCCCGAGGAATCAAGGCCGATCGGCCCGGCGACCGAGCCCGGCCAGGTGGCCTCGGCGGCGGCAGTGTCTGAAAGCGAGAATGGTCTGCCGCCGCGAACGGGACTCACCGACCATTCCATCCTGATCGGCTATGGACGTGTCGGCAGCCTCGTGGGTGCCGCGCTGAAACAAGCTGCCCTGCCCTTCCTGGTTGTCGAGGATGCCGACAAGACGCTGGCGAAGCTGAGGGCCGAGGGCGTCGAAACGGTGGCCGGCAACGCCGCCAATGCGGACGTCTTCGCGGCCGCCAATCCGGAAGGCGCCAAACGGCTGATCCTCGCCATCCCCAACGCCTTCGAGGCGGGACAGGTGGTGCTGCGGGCGCGCGCGGCCAATCCCGGCATCAGCGTCTTTGCGCGCGCCCATTCCGATGCCGAGGTCGAGCATCTCAAGGCTCTCGGCGCCGACACCGTGATCATGGGCGAGCGCGAAATAGCACGCGGCATCGTCGAGGCGGTTACCGGCATGTCACCCGCTCGGCTGGACGACGCCGCTGTCGAGATCAGGCCGCAGCCTGCCTGACGCTCGCCTGCACAAACCAAGCGGATCAGGGAACGAATAACGGAAGCGATGTCGCTGAGATGGAAGTCACACGTGCTGGCCGCCGTTGATGTGGATTTCCGAGCCGGTCACGTAGGACGCCTGGCCCGAACACAGGAAAAAGATGATGTCGGCCACTTCCGACGTGGCGCCCAGCCTTCTCAGCGGGATCGTCTCGACGATCTTGTCGGTGCCGGGCGACAGGATCGCCGTGTCGATCTCGCCCGGCGCGATCGCATTGACGCGGATGCCGTGCGGCCCGAAGTCATGCGCCATCTCGCGCGTCAGAGAACCCAGCGCCGCCTTCGACGTCGCATAGGCCGTGCCGGCAAATGGATGCACGCGCGTGCCGGCGATCGAGGTGACGTTGACGATTGAGCCTTTGGCGGCGGCGAGTTCCTTGAACAGCCCTCTCGCCAGCATGATCGGCGCGAAGAAATTGACCTGGAAGACGTCGCGCCAGACATGCATCGGCGTCTCGATCGAGTTCATCCGGCCGCCGTCCTTGAGCTTCGGCGAGATGCCGGCATTGTTGACCAGCGCGTGCAACTGCCCGCCATGCGCCTCCAGCCGGTGGCGGATTTCCGAGACGGCAATGCCGACATCCTCCTGATCGGCAAGGTCGACCTTGATGTGGTCCTCGGGACCGGCCGGCCATGGGCAGTCCTCGGCAAAGGCCTGGCGCGAGCAGGTGATGACGCGCCAGCCCTCGCGTGAAAAGCGTTTCACCGTCGCATGGCCGATGCCGCGGCTGGCGCCGGTGAGCACGATGGTTTTTCTGCTGTCGATTTCGGCCATGGCTGTTATCTCCGGCCGGACATGTAGCCGAAGGCGCCAGCCATTGCGAGAGGCGAGTTGCCGCTCAACCGCCGCTGAGGATGTCGAGAATCGACGTCTGCCGCCTTTTCTTCGGGCCGCCGACATCGCCGGGCGGCACCGGATGCCCGACCGAGGCGGTGGTACCGCCGTCGCTCGGCATATCGAAGCCATCGGCATCGACCGTCTGGGCTGGACGCGCCTGCCGTGCGGGCGCCTGGGCGACAGGGCTCGACTGGCCGACGGGCGCGGGCGGCGCCGGCTGCGAGTTGTCCGCCGAGGGTAGCTCGTCCGGCACGACCGTATCGGGCGGCGTCGATTTCCACGTGCCGGGCAACGGCCTGACCGGCAAGCCTTCATGCGCGGCGACCATGAATTCGTGCCAGGCCTGCGCCGGCAAGGCGCCGCCGGTCACCTTCTTCATCGGACTGCCGTCGTCATTGCCGAACCACACACCCGTCGTGAGGTTGGCGGTATAGCCGACGAACCAGGCGTCGCGTGAATTCTGGCTGGTGCCGGTCTTGCCGGCCGAGGGCCAGTTGAAGGCCGCCTTCTTTGCGGTGCCGACTTCGACCGTGCCCGTCATCATAGAGTTCATCATGCCGACGATGTCGGCCTTGAGGACGCGCGGCGCGCTGCCGCCATTGTTCTCGTAGAGCACCTTGCCGCTAGCCGTGGTGACGCGCTGGATGAAATGAATATCCGGCTTGTAGCCGCCATTGGCGAAAGGCACATAGGCGGCGGTCAGTTCCAGCGGCGTCACTTCCGAGGTGCCGAGCGCGATCGAGGTGTTCGACTGCAGGTCGGATTGGATGCCCATGCGGTGCGCGGCCTCAACCACGGCGTCGGGGCCGACCTCCATGGTGAGTTGCGCCGCCACCGAGTTCAGCGACTTCGCCAGTGCGGTGGCCAGCGTCACCTTGCCATAATATTTGCCGCCATAATTCTCCGGCGTCCATTTGCCTATTCTGATCGGGGCGTCGTTGCGCACGCTGTCCGGTGTGCGGCCTGCTTCCAGCGCCGCCATGTAGACGAAAGGCTTGAAGGCCGATCCCGGCTGGCGCCGCGCTTCCGAGGCGCGATCGAACTGGCTGGTCGAATAGTCGTAACCGCCGACCATGGCGCGAACGGCGCCGGAATCATCGATCGACACCAACGCGCCCTGGGTGACGTTGAGCTTTCTGCCGCTCTCGTCGATCAGCCGGCGGATCGACTGCTCGGCGAGCTTCTGCAGCGTCAGATCCACGGTGGTGTCGATGACGATGTCGCCGCGCACGTCGCCGATCAGGTCGGGAAGCTCCTCCATGACCGTGTCGGCGACGTAATTCTCCGAACCGGTCCAGTAGGAGGGCGAGCGCGTCGCCGGCGCGCTCAGCGCCATTTTGTATTCCTTGTCGCCGATCTTGCCTTCCTCGCGCATGGCGGCGAGCACGAGCTGTGCGCGTTCTTCCGCCGCCTTGGGATCGCGCGCCGGCGAAAGCCGCGACGGCGCCTTGAGCAAACCGGCCAGAAGCGCTGCCTCGGAAAGCGTGACATCGCGCGCGCTCTTGCCGAAATACCGCCGCGAGGCGGCCTCCACGCCATAGGCGCCGGACCCAAAATAGACCCGGTTGAGATACATTTCGAGGATCTGGTCCTTGCTGTGCTTGTGCTCCAGCCACAGCGCCAGCAGCACTTCCTGCACCTTGCGCTCCAGCGTGCGATCCGGCGTCAGGAACAGGTTCTTGGCCAGCTGCTGCGTCAGCGTCGAGCCGCCCTGCGAGAAATGACCGCCAAGGACGTTGGTGACCATGGCGCGCGTCAGCCCGATCGGGTCGATGCCGAAATGCGAATAGAACCGCCGGTCCTCGATGGCGACGACGGCCTCGGGAATATAGGGCGACATTTCATTGAGGCCGACGGCCTCGCCGCCGCTCATGCCGCGATTTGCGATGAGTTGCCCGTCGACCGAGACGATCTTGATGTTGGGCGCGCGGTCGGGAATCGACCATGTGGTCGCCGCCGGCATCTTGGCGCCGTAATAGACGACGACGCCGGCCACCGCGATGCCGCCCCAGATGCAGAAAACGAAGCACCAGTAGAGCAAGCGGCCGAAGATGGAAAACAGCCCGCGCTGGCTGCGATCGCGCCCCCGGCCGCGCGATTTCGCCTTGGCGGATTTGCGTTTCGCTGCGGATTTACGATTTGCCGGCACGACGCGATCCTCCTCGCTGACCGAAAAGCCGTCGGAGGATTTCGCCCGCGGCGAGCCCTCGAAGCTCGGTTCGATGCGACTGTCTCTGCGGTTCGCCATTGCGCTGTGCTTGCTGTCCCCGATGCCGATGGCGCTCGGGTTGCAGAGTAGATGCGGCGGTTTAAAGGCGCGTTAAGTGGGGAAAAATCGAAGTGATTGAAAATCAAATGTTTGGTAAGCGGCCACCTGACGGAGCGCGATCGGCGTGGGATTCCGGCCGCGCTCCAGCGTTTGCATAGGCGGGCGAGTCGGCTCGGACTAGTCGAGCACGGCACGGACCGAGAGCGCAGCTCTCGATGCCCGCATGACATCGCCGACATGGCAGTAGCAGACGATCTCGTGCAGCTGATAGTCGGTCAGCTCGAAGAAGCGTTTTGCTTCGCCGTAGGTGTCGTTCTTCAAACCCTCGTCGTGCAGAACGGGGTCTTCCAGGGCGACGGATATGGGCGAGCCGGCGCCCCGCATGACATTGCGTTCCCGCGGGGCACGATATTCAGTGCCGATCAGCGCGGTCAGGAGCCGGTTTGGCTCACGTTCGAGAAGCTCCGCCCAACGTGCGAGGCGCTGGGTTCGGCTCATGACGGGTTTGGCGGTGCGGACCTCGGCAACGGCGTGCAGCTGGTCCAGTGTTTGGTGCTTCATGGCAACCTCCTAGAGGCTAGGTTGGTCGGCCCCAAAACTCCCTATACGCGGCATGATATCGCCGAACCGCGCGGACGTCATCCGTTTGCCGCCCACGCCGGCAAGATTTGATGGAGCTGCGCGCGGCCCCCGTCATTCTTCATGCCGTCGCCAGAATATGGAGCCGAAATCACAGGCTTATCCTGGACGTCCAAGAACGCGGAACTCGGGCTCCGCCGCCTTTCGACCGACGATCGACGACAGGCCGTAGAAAGCCAGCGGCTGTTCCTGACAAGTCACCGCCACGACGCTGTTCGACTTGTCTATATCCAGGCCCTTCGGCCCACCCTCCTCGACGCTGGCCCTGCCGCGCAGAAAGCTTTCGTCGTCGAGCACGGCGACCGAACGCGACGGCGTGCGGCGCCCCTTCCAGTCTTCGTCGCTTGCATAGACATGAACCATCGGGCTGCCGGCGTCGGCAACAAGAATGTGGCTGCCGTCCTGCGTGAAGCGCAGGCCATGCGGGTAGTTGGCATTTTCCAGGACACCGGCGGGTCGGGTTTCAGGGCCAAGCGGCGCCGACATGTCGTAGATCTTCACGTCGTTGGTGCCGTGGCTGCTGACGGCGACCCACCGCCCGTCATGGCTGAGCGCGATGCCGTCCGGGATGTCGAGGCCCTGCTCCAGAAGAAGCTGATTCCACAGGGCGCGGTATCCCCATCGCCGGTGAATCACATGGCGGGTCACCCGATGCGTGTAGTTGTTACAGACCAGCAGGCTGAGCCGGCCATGCGACTCACGCCTGACGGCGACCGAGCCGGGCGTTCTCAATCTGCACAATCGGCTGCCTTTGATCACGCGAAGCGGCGAGATTTCGTGCCCTTGTCCGGCCGGTTCGCCTTGCGGCAGGGCGAAGACCGCAACCAGCCCATCGCGATTGGCAACCACAAAAGTCCTGTTGTCGATGAAATCGAGGCCATGCACCTCGCCCATGCTGTCCGATCTGAGCTCCACGAAGCCACGGATAACGATCCTCGCTGCACCGGCCGTCGACTCTATGTCGATGCGCAGCATCAGGCATCGCCTGCGTCCATATCCGGCGACGGCAAGCAAGCGGTTGTCGGGCGAAAAGCGCAGATCCTCGGTCCGCCCGATCGCGGCGAGCGCATTGTTCACGGCACCGGTGGCCTCGAAATCGATCCGGGGAATCATATCAAAAACCACCACCGCCCCAGCGAGCGAACCCGGATGCAATAGGCGCTATCCGGAGCCGACCGGTCAAGTCCGCGAGATGCGGACGTAGTGAGATCAATTCTGCTGGATCGAAATGCCCTTGTCGTCGATCTTGAGCTCCACGCCTTTCGGCCTGGTCTGCTCGCGGTAGATGTAGATGCCAAGCGCGATGACCACGACGACCAACGCGCCGATGATGAGGTAGAGCATATTCTGTCTCATCTCGCCCCCTTCTTGCAGCCGAGTCTCGCGCCTGCTTCGAGGCCCTGCGGCGATCGCTCACTGGTCGCTGTCATCATTGGCCGATGCAGGCCGCCAACTGGTCGGCTCGACTTTCTTCTGGGTGTTGCTGTCGGTGTAGACCCACCAGCCGCCGTCGCGGTATTGCCCGACGGATTCGTTGACCACGCCGTGCTCGTCGTTCCACAGGATCGTTACCTTCGAGCCGTCCTTCGGCGCGCTCGCTATCGGTTTGCGCTCTGCCATTCATTCCCTCCCATCTCACGCCGACAATGGACCGGCAGCAACGTCGCTCGACGCGCCGGGTCGTCAGCTATGCGCGAAGATATCCTCTTCCGCCCAGCCCATCAGATCGAGCTTGGCGCGCGTCGGCAGGAAGCGGAAGCAGGCTTCGGCCTCCTTGGAGCGACCCTCGCGCGCAAGCCGCGCGGCCAGCACCTCGCGCAGCCGGTGCAGGTAAAGCACGTCGGAGGCGGCATATTCGAGCTGCTCGGGCGACAGTGTTTCCGCCGCCCAGTCCGACGATTGCTGCGCCTTGGAGAGGCCGATACCGAGCAGTTCGTTGCATATATCCTTCAGCCCGTGGCGGTCGGTGTAGGTACGGGTCAGCCGCGAGGCGATCTTGGTGCAGAAAACCGGTTCGGCCATGACGCCGAAAGCGTGATAAAGGACGGCAATGTCGAAACGGCCGTAGTGAAACAGCTTCACCACGGCGTCGTTCCTGAGAAGGCTGACGAGGTTGGGCGCCTCCTTCTGGCCCGGCGCGATCTGGATGACGTCGGCGCTGCCGTCGCCGGGCGAGATCTGAACCACGCAGAGCCGGTCACGATGCGGGTTCAAGCCCAGCGTTTCCGTGTCGATGGCGACCGCACCGACATTGTAGCGGGAAAGGTCCGGCAGATCGTTCTTGTGGAAACGGATGTCGGTCATTCTCTTCTCCGGATCGCGGCCAGCGGCGCACCCGTTTTTGGACGCGAAGGCGCCGCGCATTGCGCTATCACGCCCGTCCTTGCCGCGATCCGGAAAAAAATCAACAGAAAGTTGATTTTCGCGGTCGCCGCGGGTTCACCTCAGCGTGTCAGAGCATCGAGAATGCGCGCCCAGGAACGCTGCCCCTTGTGGAAGGAGGTGAGTTCGTACTTCTCGTTGGGCGAATGGATGCGGTCGTCATCGAGGCCGAAGCCGACCAGCAGCGATTCCATGCCGAGATAGGTCTGGAAATCGCCGACCACGGGGATGGAGCCGCCGCCGCCGGTGGTGACGGCCTGCTTTTCCCATTCGTCGGAGAGCGCATCCTTGGCCTTGGCCAGGAACGGCGAGTCGTAGGAAAGCTGGATCGCCGGCGAGCCGCCATGCGGATGGAATTCGACGGAGCAGTCGCCGGGAATCCGATCGCGCACGAAAGCCTGGAAGGCGGCGCGGATTTTTCTCGGATCCTGCTTGTGGACGAGCCGGAACGACACTTTCGCCGATGCTTCCGCCGCGATCACCGTCTTGAAGCCCTTGCCGGTATAGCCGCCGATGATGCCGTTGAACTCGGCCGTCGGCCGTGCCCAGGTGAGTTCGAGCACGGAGCGGCCCTTTTCGCCGGCGGGAATGGAAAGCCCGACCGGTCCGAGGAAGGTCTCGGCGGTCTCGCCGAGCCCCTCCCAGGATTTCAGCACCTGCGAGGGCGTCTCCTCGACGCCGTCATAGAAGCCCGGGATGGTGACACGGCCGTCTTGATCATGGATGTCGGCGAGGATTTTGGTCAGGATCCGGATCGGATTGGCGGCCGGGCCGCCATAGAGGCCTGAATGCAGGTCGCGGCTGGCTGCCTTGACGGTGACTTCCTCGCCGACCATGCCGCGTAGCGACACGCAGATCGACGGCGTCTCGCGGTTCCACATGCTGGTGTCGCAGACCAGCGCGAAATCCGCTTTCAGCTCGGCGGCGTTGGCCTCGAGGAAAGGCTTGAGCGACGGCGAGCCGGACTCTTCCTCGCCCTCGAACAGGATCGTGACGCGGCAGGGCAGATTGCCGTGCACCTGCCTCCAGGCGCGGCAGGCCTCGACGAAGGTCATCAGCTGACCCTTGTCGTCCGCCGAGCCGCGCCCGGCGATCACCTTGCGTCCGGGCTGGACCTCCTTGATCGACGGCGCGAATGGATCCGTTTCCCACAGCTCGATCGGATCGACCGGCTGCACGTCGTAGTGGCCGTAGAACAGCACATGCGGCGCGCCGGCCGGTCCTTCGTGATGCGCCACCACCATCGGGTGGCCGGGCGTGTCGCGCACGCTGGCGTCGAAGCCGATCAGCTTGAGCTCGGCCGCCAGCCATTCGGCGCCCTTGCGGCAATCGGCGGCAAAGGCCGGGTCGGTGGAGATCGACTTGATACCAAGCAAGCCGAAAAGCCGCTCCAGGCTCTGATCGAGGTTCTGGTCGAGACGGTCAAGGACGGGGGAGAGTCTGGACATTTCTTCAGCCTTTCGATTCTGGCCCGACCCTAAAGGGGCGAGCAGAAAACGCAAAGCCGCGATCGTTGGACCACGCATTCCGGCGTCGGTAACACGCGGGCTGGGAGACAAAAAAGAACCGCCGTGGTGGAGGGGGAACCACGGCGGTCTTTACTCGAAACGTTGCGGCAGCCCGGAGAGGGGGGATAGGCTGCCGCAGTTGCCCGGGATAGGCGGGGGACGGGCCTTACTCCGGACTTCGGCGAAAATTGCCGATGACAGCTATTTGGGTCTGTGAAAATGGCGATTCAAGGGCACGAAGATTACACTTTTGTAACATGCCCGTGAGCGGCTGAATTTTGTGCGGGACCTGTCTGTCAGGGGTGTTGCCGGAACCGGCCGTTTGCGCAGCCTTTGGCATGGACCGCGAAGCTTGGCCGCGCTATCCCTGCCGGCATGAAAAAAGGCGATCATCTCTTTCTTGTCGACGGCTCCGGCTACATTTTCCGCGCCTACCACGCGCTGCCGCCGCTCAACCGCAAATCCGACGGCCTGCCCACCAGCGCCGTGCTCGGCTTCTGCAACATGGTATGGAAGCTGATGCAGGACGCCCGCAACACGAACGTGGGCATCGTGCCGACCCATTTTGCCGTCATCTTCGACTATTCGGCGAAGACCTTCCGCAGCGATCTTTATCCCGAATACAAGGCCAACCGCTCGGCGCCGCCGGAAGACCTGATCCCGCAATTCGGCCTGATCCGCCAGGCGACTGTGGCCTTCAACCTGCCCTGCATCGAGATGGAAGGCTTCGAGGCTGACGACATCATCGCCACCTATTGCCGCCTAGCCTGCGAGGTCGGCGCCGACACCACCATCATCTCCTCCGACAAGGACCTGATGCAATTGGTCGGCCCGACGGTCGGCATGTATGACCCGATGAAGGATCGCCAGATCGGCATTCCCGAGGTAATCGAGAAATGGGGCGTGCCGCCGGAAAAGATGATCGACCTGCAGGCGCTGACCGGCGACTCCGTCGACAACGTGCCCGGCGTGCCCGGCATCGGCCCGAAGACCGCGGCGCAACTTCTGGAGCAGTTCGGAGATCTTGACGGCCTGCTGGCGCGCGCCGGCGAGATCAAGCAGGAAAAGCGGCGCGAATCGATCATCGCCAATGCCGACAAGGCGCGCATCTCTCGCGAGCTGGTGACGTTGAAGAACGACGTGCCGCTCAAGGAGGGGCTGGACGACCTTGTGCTGCATGCCCCGGACGGGCCGAAGCTGATCGGCTTCCTGAAGACGATGGAGTTCACCACGCTGACACGCCGCGTCGCGGAAGCGACTGCAACCGAGATCGGCGACGTCCAGGCTTCCAGTGTCATCATCGAGCGCGCCGACACCGCACATGGTCCCGATGTCGGCGCCGGCACGCCGACTGCCTCAAGACCGGCGGCGACGCCGAACGGCGCCGCGAAGCCTGCAGCACCGGTCAGGCCCCAGGATGCCCCACCGCAGGGCGATACGCCTTCCCTGCTCTCCGCGCTGCGGCTGGAGCAGGCGACGGCGCGCAAGATCGATCCCGCGGCCTATGTCGCCATTCGCGATACGGCCGCGCTGAAGGCCTGGATCGCCGAAGCGAGGGAAACCGGCATCCTTGCCTTCGATGCCGAGACCTCTTCGTCCGATCCGATGCAGGCCGACTTGATCGGCCTGTCCATGGCGATCGCGCCGGGCCGCGCCGCCTACGTGCCGCTCGCCCACACGAGCGGCAATGGCGACCTGCTTGGCGGCGGCATGCTGGCGGACCAGGTTCCGGTCCGCGACGCGCTGGCTCTGCTCAAGCCCCTGCTCGAGGACCGGTCGGTCCTCAAGATCGTCCAGGACATGAAATACGACATCGTCGTGATGAGCCGGCATGGTATCGAGGTCGGCCCGTTCGACGACACGATGCTGATCTCCTACGTGCTCGACGCCGGCACATCCGGCGGGCATGACCTCGCCTCGCTGTCGGAGAAGTGGCTCGGCCATGCGCCAGGCACGAAGAAGGAGCTTGCCGGCTCGGGCAAGGGCGCGGTCGGCTTCGACCAGGTCGACATCGAGCGGGCGACCGCCTATGCCGGCGAGCAGGCCGATCTGGCGCTGCGGCTGTGGCAATTGCTGAAGCCGCGGCTCGCCGCCAAGGGTCTCGTCTCCGTCTATGAAAGGCTGGAGCGGCCGCTTGTGCCCGTGCTCGCCCGCATGGAGCAGCGCGGCATTTCGGTCGATCGCCAGATTCTCTCCAGACTGTCGGGTGAGCTGGCGCAAGGCGCCGCCCGCGCCGAGGAAGAGATCTATGGGATCGTCGGCGAGCGCATCAACATCGGCTCGCCGAAGCAGCTCGGCGATATATTGTTCGGCAAGATGGGCCTGCCGGGCGGCTCCAAGACCAAGACCGGCCAGTGGTCGACCTCGGCGCAGCTGCTGGAAGATCTCGCGGCCGAAGGCCACGAGCTGCCGCGCAAGATCGTCGACTGGCGCCAGCTCACCAAGCTGAAATCGACCTATACCGACGCCTTGCCCGGCTTCATCAATCCAGGCACGAACCGCGTCCACACTTCCTATGCCCTGGCCGCGACGACGACCGGTCGTCTGTCATCATCCGATCCCAACCTGCAGAACATCCCGGTGCGCACCGCCGAAGGCCGCAAGATCAGGACCGCCTTCATCGCCGAAAAGGGCCACAAGCTGGTCTCGGCCGACTACAGCCAGATCGAATTGCGCGTGCTGGCCCATGTCGCCGAAATCCGGCAGCTCAAGCAGGCTTTTGCCGACGGCGCCGATATCCACGCCATCACCGCGTCCGAAATGTTCAACGTGCCGGTCGCAGGCATGCCTTCGGAAGTGCGGCGGCGTGCCAAGGCGATCAATTTCGGCATCATCTACGGCATCTCGGCCTTCGGTCTGGCGAACCAGCTGTCGATCCCGCGCGAGGAGGCGAGCGCCTACATCAAGCGCTATTTCGAGCGCTTCCCGGGCATCCGCGACTATATCGAGGAAACCAAGGCCGATGCGCGCGAATACGGCTTCGTCGAAACCATCTTCGGTCGCCGCATCCACTATCCGGAGATAAGGTCTTCCAACCCGTCGGTTCGCGCCTTCAACGAGCGAGCTTCGATCAATGCGAGGCTCCAGGGCACTGCGGCCGACATCATCCGCCGCGCCATGGTGCACATGGAAGAGGCGCTGGAGAAGGCGAAGCTGTCGGCCCGCATGCTCTTGCAGGTGCATGACGAGCTTATCTTCGAGACGGTGGAAGCGGAAGTCGAAGCGACAATTCCCGTGGTGCGCCGCGTGATGGAGAACGCGCCGATGCCGGCGGTCTCGATGTCGGTGCCGCTGCATGTCGATGCGCGGGCTGCCGACAACTGGGACGAGGCGCACTGACCTTCGTCATCCTCGGGCTTGACCCGAGGATGACGACTCGAGGGGCTAAGCCGCCTCAGCTCTACACTTCGCGCAAACCCCGCGAAACTCGATCACCGCCTTCTTGGCGGCGAAGCCGGTTGAGCGCACCCATTCGTCCAGCCGGTGGTCGACGTCATGGTCGGACATTTCGGTTACCTGGCCGCAGCTGTCGCAGATGGCGAATGCGGTCATCGAATGACT
This sequence comes from Mesorhizobium sp. WSM3873, assembly GCF_001672445.1. NCBI lineage: Bacteria > Pseudomonadati > Pseudomonadota > Alphaproteobacteria > Hyphomicrobiales > Phyllobacteriaceae > Mesorhizobium > Mesorhizobium sp. WSM3873. Next base: position 221,409 of record NZ_LYTM01000057.1, read on the forward strand.
GTGGTCGTGCGGCTCGGCGCAGGCGACGAAGGAGTTCAAGCTTTCGAGCCGGTGCACGAAGCCCGACTTCACCAGCGTGTCCAGCGCGCGGTAGACCTGCAGCGGCGCCCGGAACCCGCGCTCGCGCAGTTGGTCGAGCAGCATATAAGCGCTCAGCGGCCCGCTGGCGGCTTCGAGCTTCTCAAGCACGCACAGCTGGTTCTTGGTCAGCGCATCCCTTGCCGTCATCTTGTCTCCGGTCGTCGCGTCGTTTCGCGTGCCGACTGCGCACGCGAACGGCCTTTGGTCCATGAGATAGCGACGAACGCGCATCTTTGCCACTGTTTCCGCAGCTGGCGGCCCGGCGCGGGCTACTTGCGCGGCGGTCCCTTGCGCTCGGCGGATGCCGCCCAAAGATTGATGTCGGCCTCGCGCGCATAGGTGTCGATCTCGGCAAGCTCGGCGTTGCTGAAGTCGAGCGCCTTGAGAGCGCCGACGCAATCCTCGACCTGTTCCGGCCGGCTGGCGCCGATCAGCGCCGTCGTCACGCGTCCCTTGCGCAGCACCCAGGCCAGCGCCATCTGCGCCAGCGTCTGGCCGCGCCGGCCGGCGATGGCGTTCAATGCCTTGATGTTGGTGACCGACTTATCGTTGATGAAGGCCGGACGCAGCGACTTGCCCTGGGATGCGCGGCTGCCTTCCGGGATGCCGCCGAGATATTTATCGGTCAGCATGCCCTGCGCCAGCGGCGAGAACACGATCGAGCCGATGCCGAGCCCTTCCAGCGTATCGAGCAGCCCATCTTCCTCGACCCAGCGGTTGAGCATGGAATAGCTCGGCTGGTGGATCAGGCAGGGCGTGCCGAGTCGCCGCAGGATGTCGGCCGCCTCGCGGGTGCGCTGCGAATTGTAGGAGGAGATGCCGGCATAGAGCGCCTTGCCCGAGCGCACCGCATGGTCGAGCGCGCTCATCGTTTCTTCCAGCGGCGTCTCGGGATCGAAACGGTGGGAATAGAAAATATCGACATAATCGAGCCCCATCCGCTTGAGGCTCTGGTCGAGGCTCGCGAGCACGTATTTGCGGCTGCCCCATTCGCCGTAGGGGCCGGCCCACATCTCGTAGCCGGCCTTGGTTGAGATGATCAGCTCGTCACGATAGGCGGCGAAATCGGTGCGCAGGATCTCGCCAAAGGCGGTCTCGGCCGAGCCGGGCGGCGGGCCGTAATTGTTGGCGAGATCGAAATGCGTGATGCCGAGGTCGAAGGCCTTGCGCACGATCGCCTGCTTGGTCCTGTGCGGCGTGTCATTGCCGAAATTGTGCCACAGCCCGAGCGAGATGGCCGGCAGCTTGAGGCCGGACCGTCCGCAGCGGTTGTAGACCATCTTCTCGTAGCGATTCTCGGCGGCGATATAGGGCATAGGGAATCCTTGGGAGAGGCGGCCGGGATCGCCGCTAGGTGACTTGAATCGATGCTCGCCCCGCACCTTTACCCTCTCCCCGCCGAAACGGGGAGAGGGGTTGCCACCTACTTTTTCTTCGCCAGCAGCGCCTTCGCTTCCTTGATGCCGAGCGCCGCCGGCCGCTCGCAGGTCGTCTGCATGGCGACGAACTTGCCGCTTTCGCCGGAGCGCAGGACGCCGGTCATGACATCGACGGCATGCAGCGCAAGCTCCATCGAGCAGCGGTGCGGCCGCCCTTCGCTGATCGCGATCGCCATGTCGGCAAGACCTGCCGTGCGGTAGTTGGCCATCATGCCTTGGCTGTGCATCTCATTGGGCACGCCGAACGGATGATCCCACTTGGGAAGCTTCTTCACCGGCTTGGTCGCATCGGTGAAGCGGACTTCGCCGCCGAAGAAATTCGGGTCCGGCACAAAGACGGTGCCCGCCTCGCCGTAGAGCTCCATCGGCGCATGGCCGTGGCTCCACACGTCCCACGAGGTGTTGAGTGTCACCACCGCGCCATTCGCGAATTCCAGCAGCGCATGGATGGTGGTCGGCGTGTTGACCGGGATTTTTTCGCCCGCGCGCGGTTTGGAGCTGATGGTGCGCTCCTTGGCCGGCGTCGCCGCGAAAGCCGCGACCTGCTTCACCGGCCCGATCAGCTGGATCAGGTTGGTGACATAGTACGGGCCGATGTCGAGCACCGGACCGGCGCCCGGCTGGAAGAAGAAGTCGGGATTGGGGTGCCAGTGTTCCATGCCATGGCCCATCACGTGGCAGGTGCCGCTGGTGATCTTGCCAAGCTTGCCGCTGTCGATCAGATCGCGCGCCAGCTGATGCGCGCCGCCGAAGAACGTGTCGGGCGCCGAGCCGATGCGAAGCCCCTTCTTCTCCGCCCGCTTCTTCAGATCCAGTCCTTCCTTGACCGACAGCACGAAGGGCTTTTCCGAATAGACGTGCTTGCCGGCGTCGAGCACCGCCTTCGACACGTCATAGTGCACGGCCGGAATGGTGAGATTAACGACGATGTCGATGTCGTCATCTTTGAGAAGGTCGTTGACCGTCTCGGCGCGGAGCTTGAACTCCTTCGCCCGCATCTTCGCCGCGTCCATGTTGATGTCCGCGCAGGCGCGCATCTCGATGCCGCGGAAGAGCGGCGCCAGCGAGAAATACGCCTTCGAGATGTTACCGCAGCCGACGACGCCTACGCCAAGTTTGTTTGCCATGATGGTATGTCCTAGAAATTCTTGACGGATTGGATCGAGCGACGGGCGAAGCGCTCGATGTCGTTGGGGTTGTCCTGCTCCATGACGAAGTACTTCGTCGCGCTTTTCGCGCGCAACGTCTTGATCAGGCCGGCCCAGTCGATGGTGCCGTGGCCGACATCCGACCAGCCGTCCTCGTCCAGCCCCTCCCCCGGCTTCGCCATATCCTTGACGTGGACGGCACTGATGCGCTTGCCGTGCTTTTCGATCCAGGGCAGTGGATCGGCGCCGCCGCGCATCACCCAGGCGACGTCCATCTCCCAGCCGATGTGGGGCGCGGCGGACAGGATGTGCTCCTGCGGCAGCGAGCCGTCGACGAGCGGCTTGAACTCGAAATCATGGTTGTGCCAGGCAAAGCCGTAGCCGGCCTTCTTCGCGGTGTCGCCCACCTTGGCAAGCCGCTCGCCGAAGCCGCGCCAGCCGGCGGCGTCGCCCGGCCGCGCATCGGGCATCAGGTAGGGGCAGATGAGCAGCGAGATGCCGAGCGCATCGGCAATCCTGCGCACGCCGTCGAAATCCTTCTCCAGCGCATCGATCGAGAAATGCCCGGTCGGCATGGCGAGCCCGTTCTTGTCGAGCTCGGCACGGAAAGCCTTGGGATCGTCATAGACGCCGCCGAAACCTTCGACTTCTTTGTAGCCCAGTTCGCCGAGCATTTTCAGCACGCCGTCCCATGGCTGGAAATTGCGGGCACTGTAAAGTTGGAATGACCAGTTCATCTGTCTGTCCGTTCTGCTTGTTGGTTCCGGGAGGTTGTGGTCTGGGAGGTTAGAGCCTGCTGTCGGTCTCGGCGTCGAACAGCGAGGCGCGCGCCGGATCGAAGCCGATGCATATCGCATCGCCGTTGCGCAGCGTCTTGTCGGCTTCGACGCGGAAGGAGAGGATCTGGCCGCCGAGCTTCGTCCACACCAGCGTGTCGGAGCCCATCGGATCGACAATCTCGACAGTGGACTCGGCGGTGAACGGCATGGCCCTCGCCGCTTCGCCAAAAGCGATATGCTCCGGTCGGATGCCGAACACGCAGGGCTTGGCGGCGCGACCGCCTTCGTTGTCGAACTGATAACGGCCGAGCGGCACCGAAACACCGTCGGCCTTGAACACCGGCGCGTCGCTTGCTTCCAGGTGTCCCTTGATAAAATTCATCGCCGGCGAGCCGAGGAAGCCGGCGACGAAGCGGTTGACCGGGCGATTGTAGATCGTCTGGGGCGCATCGAGCTGCTGGATGACACCGCCCTTCATCACCGCGATACGGTCGGCCAGCGTCATCGCCTCGATCTGGTCGTGGGTGACGTAGATCATCGTGTTCTGCAGCCGGCGGTGCAAAAGCTTGATCTCGACGCGCAATTCCGACCGCAGCTTGGCGTCGAGGTTGGAGAGCGGCTCGTCGAACAGGAAGACATCGACGTCGCGCACCAGGGCCCGCCCGATCGCCACGCGCTGCCGCTGGCCTCCGGAAAGCGCCGACGGCTTCCTCTGCAGCAGCGGCTCGATCTGCAGGATCTCCGCCGCGCGCGCGATGCGTTTGGCGATCTCGTCCTTGGGCACGCCGGCGACGCGCAGGCCGAAGGAGAGGTTCTTCTCCACCGTCATCTGCGGGTAGAGGGCGTAGGACTGGAACACCATGCCGATGCCGCGATCCTTCGGCTCCTCCCAGGTGACATTCTTGCCCTTGATGAAGATGCGGCCCTCGGAGATGTCGAGCAGGCCGGCGATGCAGTTCAGCAAGGTCGACTTGCCGCAGCCGGATGGCCCGAGCAGCACGATGAACTCGCCCTCGGCTACGTCGAGATTGAGCGTCTTCAGCACCGACATGACGCCGAAATTCAGCGACAGGTCCTGGATCGAAACGCTGGGATTGGCGATCGCTGCTGCCATCATCATCCTTTCACCGCGCCGGCGGCGATGCCGCGCACGAAGAGCTTGCCGGAAACGAAGTAGACGATGAGCGGCACAAGGCCGGTCAGGATGGTTGCGGCCATGTTGACGTTGTACTCCTTCACGCCCTGTACCGAGTTGACGATGTTGTTGAGCTGCACCGTCATCGGATAGGTGTCGGGGCGGGTGTAGACGACGCCGAACAGGAAGTCGTTCCAGATGCCTGTCACCTGCAGGATGATGGCGACGACGAAGATCGGCAGCGACATCGGCAGCATGATGCGTAGATAGATGCCCCAGAAACCGGCGCCGTCGACGCGCGCGGCGCGGAACAGTTCCTCCGGCATGGATGTGAAATAGTTGCGGAACAGGAGCGTCAGGATTGGCATGCCGAAGATCGAATGCACGATCACCAAGCCGGTCAGCGTGCCGTAGATGCCGATCTCGCGCAGGATGATGACGATCGGGTAGATCATCACCTGATAGGGAATGAAGGCGCCGACGATCAGGATGATGAAGAAGGTGTCGGCGCCCTTGAAGCGCCAGTTGGCCAAGGCATAGCCGTTGACCGACGCGATCGCGATCGACAGCAGAACCGACGGCACGGTGATGCGCACCGAGTTCCAGAAGCCGCGCGACAGCCCGTCGCAATTGAGCCCGGTGCAGGCCTGCGACCACGCCTTGACCCACGGCTCGAAGGTGATCTCCAGCGGCGGCGAGAAGATGTTGCCGAGGCGGATTTCCGGCATGCCCTTCAGCGATGTGACGATCATCACGTAGAGCGGCAGCAGGTAATAGAGCGCCACGACGATCAGCGTGCCGTAGAGGAAGATGTTGCGGCGCGAGAGCGCGTGCCGCGGCTTCGTTCCGCTCGGCCCCGATGCATCGCGCGACGAGGCTTCGCGCCGAAGAGCGTCACTGGACATGGAGGCAGCAGCTTCAGCCATGCTTCTTGCCTCCGAATTCGAGGTAGGCCCATGGCACGATGACGATCACCACCGAGAGCAGCATCATGGTCGAGGCGGCAAAACCCTGGCCGAGATTCTGGGCGAAAAACATGTAGTCGTAGACGTATTTCGCCGGCACTTCGGAAGCGATGCCCGGACCGCCGCTGGTCTGCGCCACCACAAGGTCGTAGACCTTGACGATGCCGGCGGCGATGATCACCAAGGTGGTGATAAAGACCGGCCGCATCATCGGGATGATGATGAAGAGATAGGTCTTCCACATCGGTATGCCGTCAACCCGTGCGGCCTTCCAGATGTCCTCGTCGATGCCGCGCAGGCCGGCGAGCATCAGGCACATGATCAGTCCCGTGCCTTGCCAGAGCGCCGCGATCGAAATGCCGTAGATGACGATGCTGGAATTGTAGAGAGGATCGAAGCTGAAGCTCGTCCAGCCGAGGTCGCGCACGACGCGCTGGATGCCGAAATCGGGATTGAGCAGCCACTGCCAGACCAGCCCGGTGACGATGAAAGAAAGTGCGAAAGGATAGAGGAAGATCGTGCGAAACGTGTCCTCGAAGCGGATCTTCTGATCGAGCAATGCCGCGAGGATGAAGCCGATCACCAGCGAGAACAACAGCGAGATCACGCCGTAGATCAAAAGGTTCTCGATCGACACCAGCCAGCGCGGCGTCGCCCATAGCCGGTAATATTGGTCGAGGCCGACGAAGTTCAGCCGCGGCAAGAGCTTCGAATTGGTGAAGGAATAGAGCACCGTCCAGGCCGTGCCGCCGACGAAGACGACCAGCGCGGTCAGGATCATCGGGATTGATGCGACCTTGGCGTTGAGGTTGCGTAAAAGCTGGTTGGGGCGTTCGCTGTTGCTCATCTCGGCAGCCGGGCTGGGACAATGAGGACATCACGCTCCCGACCCCGGATAGGCGGGGGCCGGGAGCTGGCGGGGGCGCCGTTGATCAGTCGGCCGACGCGATGATGTCGGCGAAGCGCTTCTGCGCCTCTTCGAGCGTCATGTCGGGCTTGGCGAAGAATTCGGAGAACAGATCCTCCTTCTGCTTCTGGCTGTCCTGCGACAAGAGCTGGTCCGTCCACGGGATCACCGCGCCCTTGGCGAGGATGGCGAGGCCCTTCTTCATGCAGTCGTTCGCCGTGTTGAGGTCGACGTCGCCGCGCACCGGAAGCGAGCCCTTCTTGAGATTGAAGGCGACCTGGGTCTTCGGGTCGAGCAGCGTCTCGGCCAGAACTTCCTGAGCCTTGGCCTTGTCGGCATCCTTGAGCAGCGGGAAGTAGAACGCGTCGCCGCCCGTGGCGATGACCTCGTTCAGGCCGAGACCGGGCAGGCAGGTGTAGTCTTTGCCGGCGGTCTTGCCGGCGACCTGGAACTCGCCCTGCGCCCAGTCGCCCATGATCTGGCCGCCGGCCTTGCCGGTGATGACCAGATTGGTCGCCTGGTTCCAGTCCTGCACATTGGTGTTCTTGGCCATCTTACGGGCGTCGTCGGCGGCCTTGAACGCCTTGGCGATTTCGGGACCGCCTGCGAATTTGGCGTCCTTGTCCCTGTAGACCTTGAGGAAGGCGTCGGTGCCGCCGACGGCGGCAAGCAGCACGTCGAAGGCGCCGGACGCCTGCCAGGGCTGCCCGCCGACGGCGAGCGGGATGATGCCGGCTTTTTCCAGCGCCGGCGCAGCCGCCACGAATTCATTCCAGTCCTTCGGCATCGGCACGCCGGCCTTCTGGAAGGCTTCGTTCGACAGCCACAGCCACTGCCAGGAATGGATGTTGACCGGCACGCAATAGATCTTGCCGCCGATGGTGCACGAGTCGAGCAGGCTCTTCGGCCGCACGATTTCCGTCCACTTTTCCTTGGTGGCGAGATCGGTGAGGTCGCGCATCAGCCCGGCCTGGACGAGCTCCTCCGCCTGCCGGCCGTGGTTGAACTGGGTGGCGCCCATCGGATCGCCGCCGGTGATGCGGCTGATCATGATCGGCCGCGCCGTGCCGCCGGAACCGGCGATGGCGCCATCGACCCAGTGATTGCCGGTCGCGTCGAACGCCTTGGCAAGTTCGGCCACCGCCGCCGCCTCGCCGCCCGAAGTCCACCAATGGGTGACTTCGAGATCGGTCGCGGCCGCCGGTCCGGCGAAGTTCAGCGCGGCCGTCGCGGCGAACGCGGCGGTCAGGAATTTGTATCGCATTTCGGTTCCTCCCAGAATCTGAAACGTTACAGATTTTCGATACGGCAAATGGCCGATATAGGCAACCCTTGAATGAGACGGCATGAGATTTCTTCGAGGCGCGAACAAAATCCTCTCCAAAGACCTGCCGGGGAATCGGTGGTGCGGCCAATCGATGCAAAAAGAAGAGCTAAATCGAGATTTGTTTATGATTCCAGTGGCTTTCAGTCCACCCCTCCGGCGCTGACCGCAACGAGTGCGACCTGCCCATTGATCACGGGCGTTGGCAATCTGTAACGTTTCAGTATATTGCACCTTGTCACGGGCTGAAGGCCGCGCAAAGGCGACGGGCGCGATTGCCGGCCGGTCTCGCGGCTGCTATGCGCCTGACGGGCGGGACGAATGGACAGACGAGCAAACGAGAAGGACGACGACACGTCGGCTAAGGAACGGCCGACGCTGAAGACGCTTGCCTTCATGACCGGGCTCGGCGTCACCACCGTCTCGCGCGCGCTGAAGGACGCGCCGGAGATCGGCGCCGAGACCAGGCGGCGCGTGCAGCTCGTCGCCAAGCAGATCGGCTATCGCCCGAACCGCGCCGGCGTGAGGCTGAGGACCGGCAAGACCAACGTCATCAGCCTGGTGCTCAACACCGAGCACGAGCTGATGAGCTTCGTCTCGGACATCATCTACGGCGTCACCGAGGTGATCGCCGACACGCCCTATCACCTGATCGTCACGCCCTATTCGCGCTCGCAGGACCCGCTGGATCCGGTGCGCTATCTGGTGGAGACGGGCTCCGCCGACGGCGTCATCATTTCACGCACGCAGCCCAACGACCCGCGCGCCCGCTTTATGCTGGAACGCGGCATCCCATTTGCCACGCATGGCCGCACCGACATGGGGCTGGTGCATCCCTATCACGACTTCGACAACTATGCTTTCGCCGGCGAGGCGGTCCGCCATCTCGCCGGCATGGGCCGGCGCCGGCTCGCTCTGGTGACGCCGCCGGTCGGCCTCACCTATTACGACCACACGGTGAACGGTTTTGCCGATGCGCTGAGCGACGTCGGCGCCAGCGAGGTGCCGTTCAACACCGTCTCCATCGACCACACGATCGAGCAGATCAGGATGCGAACCGCGCAGCTCATGCGCCGCGAGAGCCGTCCGGACGGCATCGTCAGCAGCGCCGCCGCCGCCACACTCGCCGTTGTTGCAGGCATCGAGGACGCCGGCCTGAAACTCGGCCGCGATGTCGACGTGGTGTCGAAACAGTCCTCGGAACTGCTGCATTTGTTCCGGCGCGAACTGCTGGTCGTGAATGAGAATTTCCGGCTCGCCGGCTCCGAGCTTGCCCGCGCTGTGCTCGGCTGGATCGGCGGCAAGGAACCTGGCTCGCTGCAATCGCTGAGCAAACCGAGCGAGGTCCTGCCCTATCGGGGTTGACTGGCGCAACTTGAGAGTCAGGTCAGGCCGAGTTGGCGGCTTCCGAGAACGGGAGCGTACTTGAAGTACGCGAGCACCGGGAGCGCAGGAAGCCGCCGTTTGCAGGCTGGCATACCCTGACTCTACGCAGCGCCGCTTCCCCACGGCCCATGGAACACCCCCTCCTCGCCGATACGCTCGAAGCCGTGCGCGCCGAAGAAATCGCGCTGCGCCTGGATCAGGTTCGACGTGCCGCGGCCCTGGCGATAGCTGTCGAAATAGGCGAGCGCCGAGGACAGCGCCGGCACCGGCGAGCCGGCCTCGGAGGCCCTGGCCACCATGCGCCTGAGCGACGGATGCGCCTCCTTCATCATGGCGATGAAGGCCGGCGCCATCAGGAGATTGGTCGAGGCGCCGCCTGACCCAAAGGCCTCCGCCATTGTGTCCAGCATCTGCGAGCGGATGATGCAGCCGGCGCGCCATATCTTGGCGATGGTCGGCATCGGCAGGTTCCAGTTGAATTCCTTTGAGGCGCCGCTCATCACACCAAAACCCTGCGCGTAAGCCGCGATCTTGCCGGCGAACAGCGCCAGCTCGAGATCTTTCAGCAGCGCCGCCTTGTCGCCGGAAATCTTCTCGACGCCGATATCGCCGTAGGCCCTTTCCGCCGCCTGCCGTTCGTCCTTGATCGACGACAGCACGCGCGCCGCGACGGCAGCCTCGATGGCCGTCGCCGGAATGCCGAGCTGCTGCGCTTCGATGACCGACCATTTGCCGGTGCCCTTCTGGCCGGCGCGGTCGAGGATGATGTCGACCACCGGCTTGCCGGTCTTGGGATCGTCGGCTGCGAGAACCTTGGCGGTGATCTCGATCAGGTAGGAGTTGAGCCGACCCTGGTTCCAGCCGTCGAAGACCTTGCCGATCTCCTTCGGCCCCATGCCCAAGCCGTCGCGAAGGATGCCGTAGATCTCGGCGATCATCTGCATATCGGCATATTCGATGCCGTTGTGGATGGTTTTGACGAAATGGCCGGCGCCGTCGGTGCCGAGCCAGGCGGCGCAAGGCTCGTCCTTGAACTTGGCGGAGATCGCCGTCAGCACTTTTTCGACGCGCTTCCAGGAGTCTTCCGTGCCCCCGACCATGATTGACGGCCCGTGGCGCGCGCCCTCCTCGCCGCCCGACACGCCCATGCCGATGAAGGTCAGACCTGAGCCCGACAGCTCCGAGAAGCGCCGCATCGTGTCGCGGAAATTGGCATTGCCGGCATCGATGACGATGTCGTTGTCGGAGAGCACGCCGCGCAAAGCCTCGATCTGCTCGTCGACCGGCTTGCCGGCCAGCACCATGATGATGATCGGCCGAGGCGGCCGGATCGCTGCGGCGAGTTCCTCCAGGCTGTAGCAGGGCACAACCATGTCCTTCAGCGGACCGGCGTTTTCGACGAAAGCGCCGGTGCGCGACGGCGTGCGGTTGAAGACGGCGATGCGGTGCCCGTGCTCGGCGATGTTGAGCGCCAGGTTGGAGCCCATCGTGCCAAGGCCGATCAGGCCGATTTCGGCTTTTTCCATCGTTTCTTCCCTGCTTTCGAACTTTTGTTGAAGCCGCGTTTTGGACGGATGATTGACGGGCCTTCGCGACGGCGTCAACCGCCTCGCCGAATTGTGTCGCGGTCTAGGTCAGTCGGCTCTGATATCAATTGGCGCTTCAATCTTCACCATCTCGAAATCGGAAACCAGGATGTCGAGCCGGGCGTTCCACCGGCCGGGCAGCGGGATGACGAGATTCTCGACGCGCCAGGTGCCGTCGCCGCGTTTCGTCGCCGGCCGTTTGATCGGCTCGATGCCGGAATCCGGCTTCGACAGCACCAGGATCACCTGCTTGGCATCCATCGGACCGAAATCGCCGGTCATGATCACCATCGAGGCGGCAACCTGGCCGGCATGGCCGGGCGTGATGCTGAGATCGGCCATCGCCTGCAGGGTGTGGATGTGGATCGAGGCCGGCTGCGCTGCGGCGATCGCCAGCGCGCGTGGCGGCGGCGTGAAGCGCCAGCCGGCGGCGACGCCGAAGATGGCAAGCACGATCAGCGTCTCGATGCCGATCGAACGCACCAGCCGCCGCTGCACTTCCGTGTCGCCCGTTTCGGCCGGCGCGGTCAGCGTCCATCGGTTCACGGAGGCAAGGGTGAACAGGAACAAAAGCAGGGCCAGTTTCAGCAGCAGCAGGCGGCCATAGGCGGTGTTGATGAGCGCTGCCGGTTCGCGCACTTGGATGATCGCCAGCACGATGCCGCTTATCGCAAGCACGAAAACCACGGGCAGGATCGCGCGCGAAAACCGGCGCAAGAAGATTTTGGCCTCCGCCGGCTGATAGCGCAACGCAAGGCCGAGCGGCGCGAGCGCGCCGGTCCAGAAGGCGATGGCTGTGCCATGCAGGAAAACCAGCGGCCGCGTCAGCCATTGCGGCTCGGCGGCGCTGGCGTGGCCGCTTGCCGCAAGCGCCGTGCCCACACTGACGAGCCCGGCGAGCGCAAGCAGCTTGCCAAGAGCGCGCGGTCCGACGAGGGACAGCAAGGCAAAGCCGAGTGCAATCAGGGCGGCAAGCACCGTCCAGCCGAAGCTGGTGGCAAGCGCGGTCTCCCACACGGTGGGCGCCGCAAACCGGGCGAGCGGCGCGCCGAGCGCGTCCAACCCCTGAAATCCGAGCGAGAACGGGGCGGCGGCCAGTCCGCACAGAAGAGCGCCGATAACGAAACCCTGGCCGCAGCGACAGTCTCCAGCGAGCCAGGCGAGCGCGAAGGCGCCGCCGGCGCCGAGGAACAGCCCGGCATAGAGAAGGAGCTTACCGATCCAGATTGCCGTGCGCAGCGACAAATCGACGGCTTCGCCCGCTACCGGCGCAGCACTTGGCGCGCCGACGGAAAACAGCGCCGAGCCGCCGACCGGATGGCCGTCCTCCGAAATCACCCGCCAGCTCAGCACATGCGTGCCGGATTTGAGCGTCTCCGGATTATCGATCTCGACGGTCTGATCGTTGAGCCGGAAGGAGGTCAGCGAAAGTTGCGTGCCGTCCGGCCGCACCAGAGTGAGCACCAGGGGCGAAACCGGCTCGCTGAAGGTCAGCGAGAACCGCGCGGGACTCTGCGACAGCACCGCACCATCGGGCGGATCGGTCGCGACCAAGGCCGCATGCGCGAGGGCGCGGCCGGGTAGCACCAGCAGCAGCACGAGTACGAAAGCCGCGAACAGGCCGCTGGCGACTGGCCCGATGCGCATGCCCGTCAGGCGGATTGGGAAAGTTGCTGCTGCGTTCATGCGGTCTTTCGACAAGGGACGGCGCGCCCGAATGGGACGCGCCATCGAGAGATCATTTCTTCGGCAGCAATTTGATGCCGGGCGCCGGATTTTCCAGTGCATCCTCATCCTGTCCCGCCGCCGGAATCTCGATCCAGCGATCGGCGGCATCGCCGCATTCCTGGACCACCGGGAAATAGAGCATCTGGCCGGCCGGAAGATCGGCGGCGAGCGAAGCACGGAAAATGAACTCGTCATAGAATTCGTCCGGCAGGTTGCCGCCGCTCCAGTCGACTTCCTTGACGCCGGTGGTCAGCGTCTCGCCATAGAGCTGGTAGGATTTCTCGTATCGGCCTTTCTTGGTCTGCAGCGTCCAACCGGGCTTTGGCATCGGCTTGACCGAAATGACGCCTTCCGGAATCTGCACGCGCACCGCGGTCGTCGCCTTGCCCTCGCAGCCATGCGGCACGCGCAGGACGGCCTTATAGGTCGAGCCGACGGCCGCTTCCTGGGTTTCGAGCGTGATGTGCGCAAGCGCGGCGTTTGTTCCGAGCGTCAGAACCGCGCCCACCGCCAAAAGATACTTCTTCATGAATTGTCCCTCTAATTTCGAAATGATCACTCGGCGTGATCGTCCATGCTGCCCATCTCGCCCATGCCCTCGACGGCGAACTCGACTTTGACGCTGCCGGCCTTCTCGAAGGTCAGCGTGGCAGGGAATTTCTCGCCCTGCTTGGGCTGTCGCTTCAGGCCGATGAACATCAGGTGATAGCCACCCGGCTTCAGTGCGACCTTGCCGCCGGCCGGGATCACGAGCCCGCCGCTCACCGGCCGCATAGTCATGACGCCGTCCTTGACACTCATCTCATGCAATTCGGCCTTGTCGGAGATGTCGGAGGAAACCGACAGCAGCCGGTCGGGCGAGCCGCCCTTGTTGGTGACGGTGAAATAGCCGCCGGCCACCTTGGCGCCGGGCGGCGTTGCGCGGGACCACGGGTGCCCGACTTCCAGGTCACCGGCCTTGAATTCATGCGCCTGGGCGCCGGGAACGCATGCGAACAGAAGAAGAGCGAACACGGCAAGGCCGAGCCGTTCGAAACCGCGCGGACGAGCTTGCGCTCGCGATGCGGGAAGAAGATTGGACATGGTTGCTCCATGAGTATGGGATCGCGCCGTGATCCGGCCGCGAGCAGTCTGATCTTGGATGAATGCGCCCGCGAAAGGTTTCGCGGGTTTTTTGTCAGACTGCGGCCGGCGGCGCGCGCGGATTGGCCGGAGAGCGGTCGCGGGCAAAATCGAGATGCCGGAAGGCCGGAGGCGGGAACGCGACCGCGTCGAACACCAGCACCCTCGCGGGCGCGTCGGTATCCGGCGGCGGCAGATGCGCCGGCGAAACCATGCTGCAGCCAGCCAGGCAGCAAGCCGGCATATGCTGCCGGTGCGGATCGCCGCCCGGAAGCTTGACTGCCCCGTCATGCGTGCAGATGACGTTGCCGAAGGCATCGAGCTGCGAAGGAGCGCCAAAGGCGAAGGCGCCAAGCGCCGACTGAAGCAACAGCAGCAGCGCCGCGACGAACGCGGCCGGCATGCTCCATCGTCTCAGCCGGATATCCAAAAGACCTGCCTCTTGCCAGCAATTCGACCGACCCTAGCATGGGGCCGGCGGGCGGAAAATCGGCAAAACAGCACTGCGGCAACGCGGCGCGATGCGCCTGATCAGGCGGGCTGCATCTGCCGCCCTTCCGGAATGGAGCTCAACAGCGTCTGGCGCGCCGACTTCAGATGCTTGCGGCAGGCGGCGTCCACCTTGGCCGGATCGCGCGATTTCAGCGCCGCGATATAGGCGAGATGCTCCTGGACTGCGACCTCGTTGCGCTCGCGTTCCTGCGCCTTGTTCCATTGGTAGTGGTAGTGGAAGATCATCGCGATCACATCGTAGAAATCGACGATGAAGCGGTTGTGCGAGGCGCGGTGGATCAGCCGGTGGAAGCGCTCATCGAGCTCGGAGAATTCGTTGAAGCGCGTCGCGATCTCGCTCGCCAGTTGGCGATGTTCGATCTCCAGCCGGTCAAGATCGGCCCAGACCGCGCTTTCCTGCGGCAGCGCGACGAAGGCAGCCGCCGAACGCAGCTCGAACATCTCGCGGATCTCGGTGAGCTCAAGCGCGAAGGCGCGGGTGAAGCCCTTGAGCACCCAGTGGCTGTTGCGCCGCTTCTCGATCAAACCGAAGCGCGAGAAGCGGATCAGGAATTCGCGCACGCTGGTGGTGCCGACGCCGATCTCGCGCGCCAGCTCGAGCTCGTTGATCTGCATGCCTGCTTCCGCGCCGCCGGCGAGCAGCCGGCGCATGAAGGAGCGCTCGATGATCTCGGCCAGCGAGTCGGTCTCTTCCTCGGGGAAGAAATCTTCCGCCTTCGGCGCCCGCAGCACCGTTTTGTTGCGCTTGTTCCAGGCGATCAGCCCGGTTTCTTCCATGCGCGAAAGAATGCTGCGCACCGTGGTGCGGCTGACGCCGAGCAGCGTTCCGAGCTCGGGCTCGGACGGCAGGCTCCTGGTTTCGTCGAGCAGCCGCAGTCCGCGGTTGAAGGCGTCCTTGTAGACGTTGTTGCTCTTCGACATGCCCCGTATCCCCAACGCTTGCGGCAGCCGGCCGGAAGCGCAATATGATCGGTGTTCCTAGCGCAAGCCTCCGAAATGCGGAACGAATTTCGCCGGCTTTACCAAACGGGCGGCCATGCACTCAACGGCGCGCGGCGCGCGATGAAAAAACAATTGACGCAAAAATGTTTTTTCACGATAAAAGACATTATCCTCAAACGGGCGCATGTCAATCCGCCCACACTCCCAGGTTTACCCAGGACAGCCGCCCGTGAACGCCGCAAGCACCATTCTTCTTTCCCCCGCCGACAATGTCGCGGTCGCCAATGGCCGCATCGAGATCGGTGCGGCGCTGCCCGGCGGCGCGGTTGCGGTGGCGGCGATCGACCCAGGGCACAAGGTGGCGATCAAGCCGATCGCGGCGGGCGAAGCGGTGGTGAAATATGCGCAGGCGATCGGCCGCGCCACTCAAGCCATCGCGCCGGGCGAGCACGTCCACTCGCACAATCTGGTGTTCGAGAGCGGCCGCCTGCCGGTGGTGCCGCCGAGCGAGGCCGAGCACGCCACCGAAGCGGACCGCAAGCGCACCTTCATGGGCTATCGCCGCGCCGATGGTCGCGCCGGAACGCGCAACTTCATCGGCATCATCGCCAGCGTCAATTGCTCGTCCACCGTCTGCCATGCGATCGCCGACGAGGCCAATCGCACGCTTTTGCCGAAATATCCCGGCATCGACGGTTTCGTACCGATCGTCCACGGGCAGGGCTGCGGCATGAGCGCCACCGGCGACGGCATGATGGTGCTGCACCGCACGCTGGCCGGCTATGCCCGCCACCCGAATTTCGGTGGCGTGCTGATGGTCGGCCTGGGTTGCGAGGTCAACCAGCTCACCCTTTACGGCCAAAAGGGCGTCGCGGCGGGAAAGCGGCACTTCAACATCCAGGAGGCCGGCGGCTCGCGCAAATCCGTCGAGCGGGCGATGGGCGTGCTGGCCGAGATCGCCGAGGAAGTCGGCCAGTTGCAGCGCGAACCAATCCCGGTCAGCGAGATCGTCGTCGGCCTGCAATGCGGCGGCTCGGACGGCATGTCCGGCATCACCGCCAACCCGGCGCTGGGCGCGGCGGTCGATATTCTGGCCGGCTGCGGCGGCATCGGCATCCTGTCCGAGACGACCGAGATCTACGGCGCCGAGCATCTGCTTGCCTATCGCGCCGCCTCGCCCGAGATCGCCGCCAAGCTCGACGGCTTTGTGAAATGGTGGGAGGACCATACAGCCAAGCACGGCGCCTCGATCGACAACAATCCCTCGCCGGGCAACAAGCGCGGCGGCCTGACCACGATCCTGGAGAAGTCGCTGGGTGCTGTTGCCAAGGGCGGTCAGACGCCGCTCAACGGCGTCTTCGGTTACGCCGAGAAGGTCAGCGGCAGCGGCTTGGTGTTTATGGACACGCCCGGCTACGATCCGGTCTCGGCCACCGGCCAGGTGGCCGGCGGCGCCAATGTCATCGTCTTCACCACCGGCCGCGGCTCCTGCTTCGGCTGCCGTCCGACGCCGTCGATCAAGGTCGCCACGAACTCGACCATGTACCACCAGATGGAAGAGGACATGGACGTCAATTGCGGTGTCATCGCTTCCGGCGAGAAGACGATCGCCGGCATGGGCCGCGAGATCTTCGAGCTGATCATCGAGACGGCGTCCGGACGCAAGACCAAGAGCGAGGCGTTCGGCTACGGCGACAACGAGTTCGTGCCCTGGCATCTCGGCGCGACGCTCTAGACATTCGAAACGACCGCCGGTCGAACGGCAAAGGGAGGCTTTGATGAACAAACGCCGGATCGGCACGACCGCGCTCGAAGTCACCGAAGTCAGCTTCGGCGGCGCCGCCATCGGCGGCCTTTATCGCGCCTGTCCGCGCGAGCCCGCAATGGAAACGCTGCAAGCGGCCTGGGACGGCGGGCTGCGTTACTTCGACACCGCGCCCTTCTACGGCTTCGGCCTGTCGGAGCGGCGCACAGGCGATTTCCTGCGTGAGAAGCCGCGCTCCTCCTATGTGCTCTCGACCAAGGTCGGCCGCCTGTTCCGGCCGGTGCCGGAGGACCAGGTTCCCGATCACTCCTATGTCGATCCGCTGCCCTTCGCGCTCGACTACGACTATTCCTATGACGGCATCATGCGCTCGGTGGATTTTTCCTACGCGCGGCTCGGCCTCAACAAGATCGACATCCTGTTCGTCCACGACATCGGCGTCTACACGCATGGCGTCGAGAAGACGAAGCTGCATTTCCGTCAGCTGATGGACGGCGGGCTGAAGGCGCTGGAGGAGCTGAAATCGTCCTGCACGATTTCCGCCTACGGCCTGGGCGTAAACGAGGTCCAGATCTGCCTCGACGTGCTTCGCCGCGCGCCGCTCGACTGCATCCTGCTCGCCAGCCGCTATTCGCTGCTTGACCGCAGCGCCGAGGCCGACCTGCTGCCGCTTTGCCGCGAGCGGCGGACCTCGCTGATCATCGGCGGCGTCTTCAACTCGGGCATATTGGCGACGGGACCGGTGCATGGCGCGCATTTCGATTATCTGCCGGCGAGCAGGGATATTCTCGACCGCGTCAGCGCAATGGAGCGGATCGCCATCGGAGGTGGCTATCCGCTGGCCGCTGCCGCGTTCCAATTCCCTCTGCACGAGCCTGTCGTTGCCTCGGTGCTGACCGGCACCGCCAAGCCCGCTAATCTGACGCGCAATCTCGAACTGCTGGATGTCAAGGTAGCGGCGGCGGAATTTGCCAAATACGATCCTTATACGATCGTCCAGCAGCTTGGCTGAGATGCGGAGATCCAGCAGACCGATCAGCTGCCACGCCATCACGCAAACGGCATGAGACACCGCTTGCATCGATCCGGGCAATGCACTATCAAAATCGAGCAAATGTTTTTTATTGATAAAGTTCTGTTTGGCTTGCGCCTATCCAGATGGAGCTTCCGAACCTTCACCGGGCGATTTTAGGGAGGAACCTAATGAAATTCGTAACCAGCCTTCTCAACCGCCGCGCCTTCGTGGCTTTAGCCGCCGCCTCAATGCTCGCCGGTGCGATGCATTCGGCACCTGCCTCGGCGGCCGACGTGACCATCCCAATCATCGTCAAGGACACCACTTCATTCTACTGGCAGATCGTGCTGGCCGGCGCCCGCAAGGCCGGCAAGGATCTCGGCATCAACGTGCCGGAACTCGGCGCCCAGGCCGAAACCGACGTCAACGGTCAGATCTCGATCCTCGAGAACGCCGTCGCCGGCAATCCGGCCGCGATCGTGATCGCGCCGACCGAGGCCAAGGCGCTCGGCAAGCCGATCGACGAGGCGGCGACCAAGGTCAAGGTCATCGGCATCGACTCCAGCGCCGAATCCAAGGCCTTCACCTCCTTCCTCACCACCGACAACGTCCAGGGCGGCCGTGTCGCGGCTGACGGTCTCGCTGCCGCGATCGGCGCCGCCAATGGCGGCAAAGTCGAGGGCAAGGTTGCGCTGATCACCGCGCTGCCCGGCGCCGGCTCGCTCGAGCAGCGTGCGCAAGGCTTCAAGGAACAGCTCAAGGCGAAATATCCCGGCCTCGAACTGGTCGCCGACAAATATGCCGACGGTCAGGCCACCACCGGCCTCAACATCGCGACCGACCTGATCACCGCCAATCCGGACCTCAAGGGCATCTTCGCCTCGAACCTGATCATGGCGCAGGGTGTCGGCCAGGCGATCGCCGAGAACAATCTCGCCGGCAAGGTGGCGCTGATCGGTTTCGACAGCGACGAGAAGCTGATCAAGTTCCTCAACGACGGCGTCATCTCCGGCCTCGTCGTCCAGGATCCGTACCGGATGGGCTACGACGGCATCAAGACCGCCTTAGCCGCCTCGAAGGGCGAGAAGGTCGAGGCCAATGTCGACACCGGCGCCAATCTCGTCACCAAGGACAACATGAAGGATCCGAAGATCGACGCGCTGCTCAACCCGAAGCTCAACTGATCTTCGCGACATTCGTTTCCGGGGCTTCGCCGCCCCGGAAACATCGCCGCGGACAGTTTGGAAATCCGCCGGCTTGCTTTAGGCTCTGCCTTCTAGATGCGCGCCAGACGCATCGCTGCGTATCCAACGGTTGGATCAATCTGGGAGGATTGTCATGACGTCGACGGCGCAGGAACTACACCCGCCCCCCACGCTGAAACCGGGCAGGACTATCCTCGAGTTGAAAGGCCTGGAAAAGCGCTATCCCGGCACGCATGCGCTGAAGCCGGTGGACCTTGCCTTCAAGTCGGGCGAGATCCACGCCATCGTCGGCGAGAACGGCGCCGGCAAATCGACGCTGATCAAGCTTTTAACCGGCGTCATGCCGCGCACCTCCGGCGAAGTCGTCTGGGAAGGTAAGCCCGAGGCGCTGGCCACGCCGCACGAGGCGATGGCGCTCGGCATCAATGCCGTCCACCAGGAGGTCGTGCTTTGCCGCCACCTCACCGTCGCCGCCAACATGTTCCTCGGCGAGGAGAATTCCCGCTTCGGTCTCTTGCAGCAGCGCGCCATGGTGAAAGAAGCGCAGAAGATCATCGATGGCCTCGGCTTCGATCTGCCCGCGCATGTTATGCTGGGCGACCTCACCATCGGCCAGCAGCAGCTGATCGCCGCCGCCCGCGCCACGGTACGCGGCACAAAGTTCCTCATCTTCGACGAGCCGACCGCCTACCTCACCCGCAAGGAGGCCGACCAGCTGTTCAAGCTAATCCGCCGGCTAAAGGGCGAAGGTGTCACCATCATCTATATCAGCCACCGCATGGAGGAGGTGTTCGAGCTTGCCGATCGCGTTTCGGTGCTGCGCGACGGCACCCTCGTCGGCACCCGCAACATAGCCGAGACCAGCGAGCCGGAATTGGTCAAACTGATGATCAATCGCTCGATCGAGCAGATCTACCACAAGGAGCATTTCACGCCGGGCGCGACGATCGTCGAGACGCGGAATCTGTCCGGCAAGGGTTTCGAGAACGTCTCGGTGACTGTCCGCGCGGGCGAGATCGTCGGACTTTACGGCTTGATCGGAGCCGGCCGCAGCGAGTTCGTCACCACGCTTTACGGCCGCCACAGGAAGTCGGCCGGTCAGATCCTGTGGCAAGGCAAGGAGGTGCAAGTCAACTCCGAGCATGACGCGATAAGGCTAGGCATGGCCCTCGCCCCCGAAAGCCGCCGCGACCAAGGCCTCTGCCTCAACCTGCCGGTCGGCACGAATCTCAACCTGCCGATCTACAAGCGCATCTCGAGCAATCTTCTGATCTCAGGCTCGCGCGAGAAGGCCGAGGCCGATCGCCAGATAGCCGATCTCAGGATCAAGACGCCGACGCGCCATGCGCTGGCCTCCAGCCTGTCGGGCGGCAACCAGCAGAAGATCGTCATCGGCAAATGGCTGGCGCATGGCGCCAAGCTGTTCATCTTCGACGAGCCGACGGTCGGCGTCGATGTCGGTACCAAGGCCGAGATTTACCGGCTGTTCTCGACGCTTCTGTCCAAGGGCGCCGGTATCATCCTGATCTCGTCCTACCTTCCGGAAGTCTACGAGCTCGCCGACACGCTGCATGTGTTCCGCCGCGGCAAGCTGGTCGCCACGCATGGCTTCCGCACCGCCAGCCATGAGGACATTTTGGGCCAAGCGCTGGCCGAGAAACAAGAAAAGACGGGAGGACGAAAATGAGCACCGAGGCGATCCCCGCCGAAAAGCCGAAGCGCAATTACAACGCCCTGTTCGGGCTGACGCTGCTCGGCTTGTTGCTTTTGATGTGGATCGTGCTGGCGGTCGCCACACCCTCCTTCGCCACGACGCTCAACATCACCAATCTTTTGCGTCAGGGTTCGCTGATCGCCATCCTCGCGGTCGGCCAGACCTTCGTCATCATCACCGGCGGCATCGATCTCTCGGTCGGTGCCGTGGTCGGCTTCACCACCGTCATCGTGGCGCTTCTGATCAATGCCGGCTGGCCGATCTGGGCGGCTGTGCTCATTACCTTGCTCGCCGGCGTCGCCATCGGCCTGTTCCACGGCTTCGGCATCGTCAAGATGGGCCTGCCGCCCTTCATCATCACCCTGGCCACGATGACCTCGCTGCGCGGCATCGGTCTCTTGATGACCAACGGCAATTCGATCTCGATCAACAGCGACCCTTTCCAGGCCTTCTCGCGCGGCTCGCTGCTCGGTATCCCCTACCTGTTCTGGATGGTGATCCTGGTCGCCATACCGTCCTATGTGTTCCTGCACCACACGCGCTGGGGCCGCTATTTGTTCTCGGTCGGCTCCAATGCGGAGGCCGCGCGCCTTTCCGGCGTGAACGTGCCGCGCACCATCTTCATGGCCTATATCCTGTCCGGCCTGCTCGCGGCTTTCGTGGGTGTGCTGCTTGCCTCGCGCATCGGCATCGGCAACCCGACCCAGGGCGACACTTATGAGCTGCAGGCCATCGCCTCGTCGGTGATCGGCGGCACCTCGCTGTTCGGCGCCATCGGCTCGGTGCATGGACCGCTGATCGGGTCCTTCATTCTTTCGACGATCAACAACGGCGCCAACCTGCTCAACGTCAACACCTTCTGGCAGCGCGTCATCACCGGCCTGCTGATCATCGTCATCGTCTACTTCGACGGCCTGCGCCGTCGCGGCAAATAATCGTTCCTGAAATGACGCGCCGGCCCCGATCGAGCGGGGCCGACGCCCCTTGAACACTGGATCAGCGCATGAAAGCCGTCGTCTGCCGCTCGCCTGGCGATCTTGTTCTCGAAGACTGCGCCGAACCCGGCGCGCCGCCGCCCGGCTGGGCGCGCATCGCAGTCAGCCATGTCGGCATCTGCGGCACCGACTATCACATCTTCGAAGGCAAGCACCCGTTCCTCGCCTATCCGCGCATCATGGGCCACGAGGTCTCGGGCACGGTCGTCGAGCGAGGTGAAGGCGTCGAGCTTGCCATCGGCGAGCCGGTGATCATCAACCCCTATCTCGCCTGCGGCAAATGCGTTGCCTGCCGGCACGGCAAGCCGAACTGCTGCGTGCAGATCGAGGTGCTTGGCGTCCATCGCGACGGCGCCATGTGCGACGAGATCCTGGTGCCGGCGCAAAACCTTTATCCAGCAAATGGCCTATCGCTGGCCGATGCCGCCGCCGTCGAATTCCTGGCCATCGGCGCACACGCCGTGCGGCGCTCGCTGAGTGCGCCCGGCCAGCGCACGCTGGTCATCGGCGCCGGTCCGATCGGCCTTGGCACGGCACTGTTCGCCCGCATCGCCGGCCTCGATGTCAGCCTGCTCGACATGAGCACCGAACGGCTCGATTTCGCCGAAAGCGAGCTCGGCTTTGCCGCACTCGACGGCTCGAAAGCGCCGGCTGCCGATCTGGTGCGGCAGGCGTCCCGCGGCGAAGGCTTCGACCTTGTGTTCGACGCCACCGGCAACACGCAGTCGGTTCAGTCCGCCTTCACCCATGTCGCGCATGGCGGAGCGCTGGTGCTGGTCAGCGTCGTTAAGGACGACATCACCTTCTCCGATCCCGAGTTTCACAAGCGCGAGATGACGCTGGTCGGCAGCCGCAATGCGCTCAGAGCAGACTTCGACCATGTCGCCGCCTCGATCCGCAACGGCGCCGTGCCGCTGGAGAAACTCGTCACCCACCGCACGACCCTTGCCGATACGCCGCGCGATCTAGCGCGCTGGGCGCACGAAAAATCCGGGTTGATCAAAGCGGTTATCGAGGTCGGATAGGGAGGCCCGACCCGCCCGTGGATGACGACTCAGTGGTTGTCGCCCTTGATGACGGATGTCGAAGGCTAATCGCCGGCCGACAACTTCAGCTCCACTCGCTCGGCCGGGAACCGCGACTCCGCGAACTGGATCGGCTGGCCGTCCATCGTGACATTGATGGCGATCGTGACCAGCACGATGGCGCCCGGCTGCAGCTCGAGATCGGCAAGATCGTCCGCATCGGCGTGGCGCGCCGACAGCACCGTCGAGTGCCTCAGATAGTCGTTGATCCCGAAACGTTTGAGCGAGGCGGTGATCGATCCCGTCTCGGCCATCGCGGTCTCGATGCCGGCGAACCGCTTGGCATCGAACCAGGTCGTCGCCCGTGACACCGGATGTCCGTCGGCTTCGCCGCGCGTCTCCAGTCGGATCACGGCCGATCCCCTGGCAATGCTCAGCGCCTCGGCGATGCGGCGGCTGGCCGGCTCGGTCGATGAGGACAGCAGAGCGATGTGCCGCTCGGTCGTCTGTCCCTGCAGCCCGGTCGAGAAGCGGGTGCGCGCGCCGATCGGATAGGACAGGCGCTTGCGCGACAAGACGAAGGTGCCTCGCCCCTGCTCGGCCTTGAGCACGCCTTCCTGCACCAGCGCGGCAATCGCGCTGCGCACCGTGTGGCGGTTGACGCCATAGCGTTCGGCCAGCGTCACCTCAGGCGGCAGCGCCGCATTCTCGGTGAAATCGCCGCTGGCGATCCCCTGCAATATCTTGTCGGCGATCTGCCGCCAGAGCGACACGCCGTTGCGCCTTTCGATACTGCTCGCCCGCTCGATCAATTTTGCCCCGATCACTTTTCCCCCGTCTGTCATCCGCCCGTCATCGACTCTCGCTACGAGGTAAGTATAATTTGTATAGTTGTCTATATCAATAGACAAATCGTACTGCGCAAAAGGAGTTGGAGCGATGCGAGGACAGGAAGCGCGCGAGCAGGCCGACAGGAAGGCCATCATGGCGACGCTGGCGCACGCGCCAGCCGACGAGATCGCGCGGCTGTGGAACGGCTCCGGCCTGCCCTGCGAGGCCGAGCTGCTGCGCGGCCCGGAGACCGGCTTGGTGACAGTGCGCGGGCGGATCGGCGGCGGCGGCGCGCCGTTCAATGTCGGCGAGGCCACCGTAACGCGCGCCACCGTGCGGGTGCCCTCCGGACAGGTCGGCCATTCCTACGCGCTCGGCCGCGACAAGGGCAAAGCCAGGCTCGCCGCAATCGCCGACGCGCTCTGGCAGGACCCGGCCCATCGCGACACCATCGAGTCGAAGCTGGTCGCGCCGTTGCGCGCGGCGCTCGATGCGGCGCGCGAGAAGCGGCGCGTCGAGACGGCGGCCACGAAAGTGGATTTCTTCACCATGGTGCGCGGAGAGGACTGATGGAGATCGCCACGCAATCGATCGAGGGCGGCTTCGCCGATCCGGTCTTCAATGCGCAGACCGTGTTCCGCGCCATCATGGACGCGATGGCGCGCCCCGGCAGCGTGCAGGCGCTGCCGCCGCTCGCCCAGCCGCCGGCGCCGCTGTCGGCGACCGCCGGCGCGGTGGCGCTTTCGCTCTGCGACAACGACACGCCGATCTGGCTCGATCCGTGGCTGCAGGCGGAAGCTTCGGTCAAGGCGTGGCTCGGCTTCCACACCGGCGCGCCCCTCGCAAACACGCCGGCCGACGCGCATTTCGCGTTGATAGCCAACCCGGCGGGGATGGCGGCGCTCGACGGCTTCTCGCAAGGCACGCAGGAATATCCCGACCGCTCGACGACGCTGATCCTGCTCACCGACGATCTCGCCTCCGGCCCGTCGCTGCTCCTCAAAGGCCCCGGCATCGAGAAGACCGCGACGCTCGCGCCGACCGGCATGCCGCGCCATTTCGTCGAGCAATGGAAACAGAACAACCAGCGCTTCCCACGCGGCGTCGACATCATCCTGGCGGCGCCCGGCAGCCTCGCCTGCTTTCCGCGCACCACCCGCATCAAAACGATGGAGGCATGACATGTATGTCGCGGTGAAAGGCGGCGAAGCCGCCATTGCCAACGCCCATCGCCTGCTTGCCGATCGCCGGCGCGGCGACCGCTCGGTGCCGGCGCTGCGCCTCGATCAGATCGTCGAGCAGCTGGCGCTCGGCGTCGACCGGGTGATGAGCGAAGGCTCGCTCTACGACCGCGAGCTTGCAGCTTTGGCCGTCGTTCAGGCACGCGGCGACTTGATCGAGGCGATCTTGCTGCTGCGCGCCTACCGCACCACGCTGCCGCGCTTCGGCTACACCAACCCGGTCGACACCGGCGCCATGCAGCTCGAGCGGCGCGTGTCGGCCACCTACAAGGATCTGCCCGGCGGCCAGGTGCTCGGCCCGACCTTCGACTACACCCACCGCCTGCTCGATCCGAAGCTCGCCGCCGGCGCCGAGATCGAAGACCCCGCGCAACGTCCGGCCGAGGCCGAGGCGATGCCGCGCGTTTCCTCGATCCTCGCCCATGAAGGGCTGATCGAAGCGGACGGCGACATGCCGCTTGACCATGTGCCTGGCGACATCACCCGCGAGCCGCTGCAATTCCCGATGGCGCGCGACATCCGTCTGCAGGCGCTGTCGCGCGGCGACGAAGGTTTTCTCCTGGCGCTCGGCTATTCGACGCAGCGCGGCTATGCCCGCAACCACCCTTTCGTCGGCGAGATCCGGATCGGCGAGGTCGAGCTGGAGCTCGAGGTCCCGGAGCTGCCTTTCGCCGTGCCGCTCGGCTCCATCCGCGTCACCGAGTGCCAGATGGTCAACCAGTTCAAGGGCTCGGCAAAGGCACCGCCGCAATTCACCCGCGGCTACGGCCTGGTCTTCGGCCAGAGCGAGCGCAAGGCGATGGCGATGGCGCTCTGCGACCGCGCGTTGCGCGCGACCGAACTTGGCGAGGATGTGATTGCCGCGGCGCAGGACGAAGAGTTCGTCATCTCGCATTCCGACAATGTCCAGGCGACCGGCTTCGTCGAGCACCTGAAGCTGCCGCACTATGTCGACTTCCAGGCCGAGCTCGACCTGGTTCGCCGAATGCGCGCCGAATACCAGGACCGTGAAAATCAGGACAAGGCGGAAGAGAAGAGGGAGGCGGCGGAATGATTTCAGTCGTCTCGGGCGCCACCATGACCAGCGCTGTAGTGGCTATTATGTGCCTCGTTGAATCCGTTGCTGCCAGCAATAGTCTCACCGCTCGCACTTTCCTTCGGCGCGGGCAGAAACATCTTACGCAGCGCAAAAGCCGCAATGACGGCGAACGCCAGCAACAGCACTGCAAGACGCATCCAACCGGTAGTATCCATTTTGGCCTACTCTCGCGTCTGGGTTGCCAAATGCATAGCACAGAGCGCGTGTGATCGCCATGACCGACATCGCCACCTACAACTTCGCCTATCTTGACGAGCAGACCAAGCGGATGATCCGCCGCGCCATCCTGAAGGGCATCGCCATTCCTGGCTACCAGGTGCCCTTCGCCTCGCGCGAGATGCCGATGCCTTATGGCTGGGGTACCGGCGGCGTGCAGGTCACCGCTTCCATCATCGGGCCGGACGATGTGCTCAAGGTCATCGATCAGGGCGCCGACGACACCACCAACGCCGTCTCGATCCGCGCCTTCTTCAAGAAGGTCGCCAAGGTCGCCGTCACCACCGAGACGGCAAGGGCGACCATCATCCAGACGCGTCACCGCATCCCCGAGCATCCGCTCAACGCGGGCCAGGTGCTGGTTTTCCAGGTGCCGATCCCCGAACCGCTGCGCTTCCTCGAGCCGCGCGAGACCGAGACCCGCAAAATGCATGCGCTCGAGGAATACGGCCTCATGCATGTGAAGCTCTACGAGGACATCGCCAGGCACGGCCGCATCGCCACCACCTACGCCTATCCGGTCAAGGTCGAGGGCCGCTATGTGATGGACCCCTCACCGACGCCGAAATTCGACAATCCGAAGATGCATCGTTCGCCGGCCCTGCAGCTCTTCGGCGCCGGCCGCGAGAAGCGCATCTATGCGGTGCCGCCCTTCACCGACGTCGTCAGCCTCGACTTCGAGGACCATCCCTTCGAGGTGCAGACCTTCGACCAGCCTTGCGCGCTCTGCGCCGCCGAGAATGTCTATCTCGACGAGGTCATTCTCGATGACCATGGCGGCCACATGTTCGTCTGCTCGGACACCGACCATTGCGAGAAGCGGCGCGCCGACCCTTCCTCCCCCTTGTCGGAAGGTCGCGCCGAAGGCGCGGGTGGGGGTGACCTGGCGGCGAGCCCTGCAACCCCCAGCCCGGCGCTGCGCGCCGCCCCTCCTCACGACGGAGAGGGTAAGGAGGCAAGATGACCGACGAACCGCTACTGCGCGTCTCCGATCTTTCCAAATTCTACGGCTCGCGCGTCGGCTGCGAGGCGATCTCCTTCGACCTCTGGCCGGGCGAGGTGCTGGCGGTGGTCGGCGAATCCGGCTCGGGCAAGACGACGCTGCTCAACTGCTTGTCGACCAGGCTGCTGCCCTCTTCCGGTACGGCCAGCTACCGCATGCGCGACGGCCAATGGCACGAGCTCTATCGGATGAGCGAGGCCGAGCGCCGCTTCCTGATGCGTACCGACTGGGGCTTCGTTCACCAGAACCCGGCGGACGGCCTGCGCATGACGGTGTCGGCCGGCGCCAATGTCGGCGAGCGGCTGATGGCCGTCGGCGACCGCCACTACGGCAGGATCCGCGCCACCGCCGTCGACTGGCTGTCGCGTGTCGAGATCGACGAGGACCGCATCGACGACGAGCCGCGCGCCTTTTCCGGCGGCATGCGCCAGCGCCTGCAGATAGCCCGCAACCTAGTGACGGGACCGCGGCTGGTGTTCATGGACGAGCCGACCGGCGGCCTCGACGTTTCCGTGCAGGCGCGCCTGCTCGATCTGTTGCGCGGGCTGGTCACCGATCTCGGCCTCGCGGCAATCGTCGTCACCCATGACCTCGCCGTGGCGCGGCTCTTGTCGCAGCGCATGATGGTGATGAAGGACGGCCGGGTCGTCGAAAGCGGCCTCACCGACCGCGTGCTCGACGACCCGCGTGCGCCTTACACCCAGTTGCTCGTTTCCTCGATTTTGCAGGTGTGACCCGCATGATCCCGAAAAGTGGAAGCCGGTTTTCGGATCGGATCATGCGGAAAGACAAAGGACTCTAGTATGGCCACGCCCCTCGTTGTCTCGGACGTCGCAAAGAGCTTCACCATGCATCTGCGTGACGGCGTCACGCTGCCGGTGGTGGCTGGCGTCTCGTTCTCGATCCGCGCCGGCGAATGCGCCGTGCTTGGCGGGCCGTCCGGCGCCGGCAAAAGCTCGATCCTGAAGATGCTCTACGGCAACTACGCCGTCGATGAAGGCCAGATCATCGTCCAGCACGCGGGCGGGCTGATCGATGTCGCCAGCGCCAGCCCGCGCACTGTGCTTGCCGTACGCCGGCAAACAATCGGCTATGTCAGCCAGTTCCTGCGCACCGTGCCGCGCGTACCGGCACTCGACGTCGTTGCCGAGCCGCTGGTCGAGCGTGGCGAGGACCGGGGGGCCGCGCGCGACAAGGCACGCGAGCTTCTTTCGCAGCTCAATCTGCCGGAAAAGCTCTGGGCGCTGCCGCCCGCGACCTTCTCCGGCGGCGAGCAGCAGCGCGTCAACATCGCGCGCGGCTTCATCACCGAGCATCCGATCCTGCTGCTCGACGAGCCGACCGCCTCGCTCGACGCGAAGAACCGAGATGTCGTGGTCGAGCTCATCGCCGGCAAGAAGGCGGCGGGCGTCGCCCTGCTCGGCATCTTCCATGATCAGGACGTTCGTGATGCGGTGGCCGACCGCATCATCGACGTCACCGCCTTCGCCGCAGGCAGGGTCGCCGCATGAGCAAACTTTCGGAGGCGCCGCTCGTCCATCCGACGGCACAGGTCGAAAACTCGACGCTCGGCCGTTGGACCGAGATCGCCGAGCGCAGCCGCGTTTCTGAAAGCGAGCTCGGCGACTATTCCTACATGATGCAGGACTGCGCCGCATGGTGTGCAACCATCGGCAAGTTCTCCAACATCGCGGCGAGCGTGCGCCTCAACGCCACCAACCACCCAACCTGGCGGCCGACGCTGCACCACTTCACTTATCGCGCCTCCGACTATTGGGACGACGCCGAACATGAGAGCGAGTTCTTCGCAGAGCGCCGCGCCAAGCGCGTCACCGTCGGCCACGACACCTGGCTCGGCCATGGCTCGACCATCCTGCCCGGCGTGACCGTCGGCGACGGCGCGGCCGTCGGCGCCGGCGCCGTGGTGTCGAAGGATGTCGCGCCATACACCATCGTTGCCGGCGTGCCGGCAAAGCCGATCCGCGAGCGCTTCGACCGCCGCACGGCCGAGCGCTACCAGGTGCTTGCCTGGTGGGACTGGGACCATGCCCGGTTGCGCGCAGCGCTCGACGATTTCCGCGAGCTCTCGGCAGAGGCTTTCCTGGAGAAGTATGGCGGCTAACGATTGTGAATGGGCAGCAGTGAATGGCAGCAAGGAGAGAACCATTCATCGGTTGCCTGTGGGTCGTAACAAAACTGACATCGATCCGACACCCCAGCTTCATCGGCCTGCGCTAGCGAGGGTTAACAGACCTGCAAAACCGCGACGGACTGGAGCTTTGGTATGTCGGCATCATCGGCCACGCTGGAAATCCGCGGCATAACCCGACGATTTGGCAAGAACACCGCCGTCACCGATATCAACGTCTCGATCCCGCAGGGCCAGATGGTCGGCATCATCGGCCGTTCCGGCGCCGGCAAGTCGACGTTGTTGCGCATGATCAACCGTCTGATCGATCCCAGCCAGGGATCGATTTTTTTCGATGGCGCCGAGGTCTCGCGCCTGCAGGGCTCGCCGCTGCGCCGCTGGCAGCGCGACTGCGCCATGATCTTCCAGCAGTTCAACCTGGTGCCGCGCCTCGATGTGCTCACCAACGTGCTGCTCGGCCGCCTCAACCACCGCTCCACGCTGTCCAACCTGCTCGGCATGTTCTCGCGCACCGAATGCGCCGAGGCGGTCGCCGCGCTCGAGCGCCTCGACATCGCCCGCACTGCGCTGCAGCCGGCGGGCACGCTCTCCGGCGGCCAGCAGCAGCGCGTGGCCATCGCGCGCGCCATGATGCAGCAGCCGAAGGTGCTTTTGGCCGACGAGCCGATCGCCTCGCTTGATCCGCTGAACGCCAAGGTGGTGATGGATTCGCTGCGCGACATCAATTTGCGCGAAGGCATCACCGTCGTCACCAACCTGCACACGCTGGACACCGCCCGCGCCTACTGCAACCGCATCATCGGCATGGCCGCCGGCAAGGTCGTCTTCGACGGCGCGCCCGAGGACCTCGACCGCGACGCCGTGCGCACCGTCTACGGCGCCGATGCCAACGGCGTCGAGATTTCCGAGGCCATCACGTCGACCAGCGTCAGCATCAAGCCGAAGATCACCGCATCCGCCGGCCCGCTCGAACCAGCCTTCCCCGGCTACTGAGTCCAGCGCCCCGGCCGAAGCGGTTCCGGGCAGATTTTGGATTTCGGCAAGAGCAACCTGGATCGCCCGCCCGCGTCAAAGGCTGAACTCAAAAATTCGAACGCTGCCGGCGCGAAGCCGGCAAAAACAGGAGAGAGGTCAAATGTTCAGGAAAATGGTTTTTGGCGCCGTGTCGATACTGGCCATGGCCGCAAGCGCAGCGCATGCCGCCGACATCAAGGAGTTCCGCGTCGGTATCCTCGGCGGCGAGAACGAAACCGACCGCCTGCGCAACTACCAGTGCCTTGCCGACCACCTGAAGGCCGAATTCGGCTTCGAGAAGGTGTCGCTGTTCCCGGCCGCCGACTATGACGGCGTCATCCAGGGCCTGCTCGGCGGCACGCTCGACTTCGCCGAGCTCGGCGCGTCCGGCTACGCCAGCGTCTATCTCAAGGACCCGAACGCCGTCACTCCGATCCTCACCACCAAGCAGACCGACGGCTCGACCGGTTACTATTCGATCGGCCTGGCGCTGAAGACTTCCGGCATCACCGACATCAAGTCGGCCAAGGGCAAGAAGCTCGGCTATGCCGATCCGGATTCGACCTCGGGCTATCTGATCCCGCTGACCCAGATTCCGAAGGACACCGGCGCCTCCAACGAGACCTACTTCGCCTCGACCCAGTTCAACGGCGGCCATGAGAACAACATCCTCGCCGTCCGTGACGGCAAGGTCGACGTGGCGGTGGACGATTCTTCGGGCATCGGCGATTTCAAGAACGGCTACACCTCCGGCACCTTCCACAAGGAAGTCGCCAAGGGCGCCGTTGACCCGAACGACTTCGTCGAGGTGTGGCGCTCGGGCCTGATCCCGAACGGTCCGCTGGTCGTGCGCACCGCGCTCGGCACTGAGATGACCGCCAAGCTCGCCGACTTCTTCACCCAGTTGCCGACCAAGGACAAGCCTTGCTTCGAAGGCGTCGAGGGCGGCGACTTCACAGGCTACGTGCCGGTCAAGCCTGACTTCTACAACGTCATCATCGAAGCCCGCAAAGCCGCCATCGGCGGCTGACGGCATCGGGAAAAAGGGCGGCGCGGTGAGGCGCCGCCCTTTTTGCATGCTCCAATTATGACAACTTCGGCGACGATCCACTCCGAAGCGACAAGGCAGCAGGCCGATGCCTGGCGGCGCCAGACCTCGCTTCGCCGCTTCTACACCGCGCTCGGCGTCGGCCTGCTGCTGGTCGCCATGTGTGCCACCATGTGGTTTGCCGATGAAGCCAATGCGGGCCATTTCTTCGAGCGGCTGCCGCATATCCTCGACTTCCTGAGCTGGCTGATCCCGAAGGACTGGAACGACGTCTGGCGGGCGCTGTTCGACATCGCCTCGCCGCATGACAAGGGCACGCAGGAATTCAACTTCCCGCTCGGCCGCGTCTATATCTGGGGCGGCTTCTACATCCCCGAATATTTCGAGCTGATGCTGACCACCGTCAACGTGGCGCTGGTCTCGACCTTCATCGGCTTCGTCTTCGCGGTTCCCTTCTCCTTCATCGCCGCGCGCAACCTGACGCCGAGCCCGATCCTGCGGCTGATGGTCAAGCGTCTGATGGAATTGCTGCGCGCCTTTCCGGAGATCGTGATTGCCGGCCTGTTCGCGGCCATCGTCTCGATTGGGCCGGTCGCCGCCATCATCGCCATCGGCCTGCATTCGATCGGCGCGTTGGGCAAGCTGTTCTACGAGATCAACGAGAACATCGACATGCGCCCCGAAGAGGGCCTGCGCGCGGTCGGCGCCAACTGGATCGAGCGGGTGCGCTTCGCCGACCTGCCGCAGGTCCTGCCCAACTTCATGTCCTACACGCTGCTCAGAATCGAGATCAATGTGCGCATCTCGACCATCATGGGCGCGGTCGGCGGCGGCGGCATCGGCGAGGAGCTGAAGCTTTCAATCTCGCGCGGCTTCGGCGCCAAGACGCTGGCGCTGGTGCTGCTGCTCTTCGTCACCATCTTCCTCGTCGACCAGTTCTCCGCCTGGCTGCGCCGCAGGCTGGTTGGTGAGCAAGCCTTCCCGATGAGCGCGTGACATGGCAACGATGACAGCCGACGAAATCAGAGCGATCGAGGAACGCTTTCCGCAGGTATTCCGGCGGCCTCTCTACAAGCGCTTCTGGCCGCTGCTCCTCATCGCCGGCACCGCGCTTTATCTCGCCTATGCCCTGTGGTTCTTCAGCCTGCCGCAGGTGCTGCGCGAGTCCCACTGGGAGCGCCTGCCGCTCTTCCTGTCGCAATGGATCAGCTACGACCTGCAGCCCGAATTCCGCCTCGACCAGCCGGAGATCACGCCGAAATATCCGCGGTTCTCCGCACTTGGCGAAAACCCCAATCCGGATTGGGTGATCAGGAATTCCGACCGCACCTACACCGTGCAGATCGACGGCGAGGCCAAATCCGTCACCTTCGACAAGACCAGGGCGACGATCGTCGCATATGGCGAGACCATTCCAATCTCGCTCACCGGCGGCAAGCCGGTGGTGACTGGCCCGGTGCCGGACTGGGTCACCGTCCATGATGACGAAATCGTCGCCAAGATGGGCTTCGTCGGCGAGGTGCGCGTCACCGTCGACCGCGTCAAGGTGCGCAAGCGCTTCCTCGGCTGGGCGAACTTCGTCTTCGACACGCGCTCGCCCTTCTTCGGCAAATCGGCCGGCGAGGTGTTCTCGCTGATCATCTCGGGACCGGAGCTTAAGCCCGGCACATCGAACCTTGCCTTGGCCGCCGACAACATCTGGAACAACGCGCAGTGGCAGCATGGCGACGTCTGGACGAAGCTGCTGCAGACCATCGTCATGGCGTTTTTGGGGACGCTGCTCGGCGGCATCGTCGCCTTCCCGCTCTCCTTCTTCGCCGCCCGCAACATTACGCCGAGCGGCTTGCTCAGCCAGGTGCTGAAGCGGTTCTTCGATTTCATGCGCTCGGTCGACATGCTGATCTGGGCGCTGTTCTTCACCCGCGCCTTCGGCCCCGGCCCGCTGGCCGGCAGCGCCGCGATCTTCTTCGCCGAGATCGGAACGCTCGGCAAAACCTATTCCGAGGCGCTGGAAAACATCGACGACAAGCCGCGCGAAGGCGTGCTCTCGACCGGCGCCAACGGCCTGCTTGTGCAGCGCTACGGCGTGCTGCCGGAAGTGGTGCCGATCTTCATCAGCCAGACGCTCTACCAGTGGGAATCGAACACCCGCGGCGCGACCATCATCGGCGCCGTCGGCGCCGGCGGCATCGGCCTGAAGCTGTGGGAAGCCATGCGCACCAATTCGAACTGGGCCAACGTCTTCTACATGGTGCTGCTGACGCTGTTCGTCGTCTTCGTCTTCGACAACATCTCGAATTTCCTGCGCCGAAGGCTCAGCCGCACGCTGCACGACTACAACCGACTGCAGGCAGCGCGGGGTTAACCTTGTGATCCATAGCGCGGGCGCGCCAAGGGTCGACCCCCACTCCGTCGAGCTACGCTCGACACCTCTCCCCCGATCGACGGGGTAGAGGAAAGGCGCAAAGCTGTCCGAGCCGACGCCTGTCCTCCTAGGCCGAGGCTTTCTTCCTCTCCCGAGCCACGAGGCTCCCTTTCCTCTCCCTCCGGAGGGCAGGGCTATCGCATATGAGTAAAGAGTTCATAGAAGAAGTCTTTGCTCCAATTGGCCCTGCGCATCTTGCTGGCGATTGG
Source organism: Mesorhizobium sp. WSM3873 (assembly GCF_001672445.1). Lineage (NCBI taxonomy): Bacteria > Pseudomonadati > Pseudomonadota > Alphaproteobacteria > Hyphomicrobiales > Phyllobacteriaceae > Mesorhizobium > Mesorhizobium sp. WSM3873. The sequence goes on from NZ_LYTM01000057.1 coordinate 255,418, forward strand.
TTTGTCGAGGGGATGGGCAGCCAAGATGTTTTGGGCGAGCCTGCGGATGACGGCCAGGTTTTGTGGCGCGTAGTCCTTTCGGGTGCGGGCGTCATCCTCGTGGAAGACAACATCAAGGCTCCAGTGCAACTGGTTTTCGATCGTCCAGTGGGCACGAACCGTCTCAGCCAATTTGTTGGGCGTCAGCACCTTGGAGAGGGCGATATAGCGGACCGATGTGGTCGTCTTGCCGTCGCCAGTGGTGCGCAGGGCCTCGACACGGCCAATGGCCTTGAGGCCGGGGAAGGCGGGCGCGTCCTTGAGCCTGGCAAGCGGCAGCACGCTGGCGCGGCGCACTTCGGTGCGGCCATGGCCGCTGTCGCG